>JAYTXK010000333.1:0-1617 GCA_043743005.1 Ignavibacteriota bacterium | reverse complement strand
AGTTTTAATTGAAAAAGATGAAGAAGGATGGCTTATTGCAGATGTTCCTTCTCTAAAAGGTTGCCATACTCAAGCCAAAACTATGGACTTATTAGTGGAAAGAATCAAAGAAGCAATTACCCTTTGCCTTGAAGTAGAAAAAGACTTCTACCAAAATGAATTTGTAGGATTTCAAAAGGTTTTGGTAGATATATTTGATTATTCATTTAATATACATTATCGTGCGTACCAATAGCTTGTAATAATATTTGTTCAACAATTTCACCATTTGTGTTTTTATCTTTTACAATCTGGAATACAATTCTGATTTCATAATTTACTCTGCAAGACAAAGAACCACTTAAAACACCTTTTAGTTTGTGTGTTCTTAAATTTGGGTTTAAATGATTATCTGATAAAAGAATAAGTGTTTCACTAAGTTCATTAGCTAATTTTATATTATTTTTTATCAATAATTTTGCTGATTTAATAAAAGTTGAAGATTTAATTAGTTCCATTATTTAAGACATTATTTCGTTCATAATATCCTCTACAGTAGAAACATTTGTATTTCCATTTTTAAATTCTTCTCTTGAACTAAGTACATTTGAAATTAATTCATTTCTTTGTGTTTCTTTGATTCTATTTGAAACTATGTCATTAAACATTAGTAAGTCATCATTTGGAAGCATTTCAACTTCATCAAGTATTTGGTCTAAAGTCATTTATTATTCCATTATTTATTTCTATAATTAGAGTAACGAAAATTAATTTATTTTAGTTTATTTGCAAATAGAAAAAAAAGTGCAAGAATTGAGGTTTAGGCTTTGAGTTGATTTTTAAAAATTATATAATATTGGACTTGAAACTCCTTTCCTCATATACAATGGTGAAATTCATTTACCTAAATAGATACTTTTATTATCACCAACACCTTCAATATATTGTTTTAAGAGTTTTTTTTATATTTGGTATATTAATAATCATAATTTGTCATTTGTATTAAAAGTAACTTCCGTTGCACCATATAATATTTAAATTTTTCATTTTCTATTCTGATCATATTGGTTTTAAAGTAATAACAATCTTAGTTACAATAAATGTAATAAACTAATTTCTTGCTAAATATCAAATATTTATGTAATATTAAACAATTTCTAATAAAAAAATCAAATAATTAATTAAACTATGATTTTTTACTTTCATTAAAATATGAATATAAATCACTTTTTTGGGCTTTGGATTTTAGCAATTTTATTAATTGATTCAAATCTCCATCAGCTTCTTTTATGTATTTATTTCTAATATTTCTTTGATATTCAACGCAATCAAAATTCTTCATTAAAGCATTTAACAATTATTTTTTATTTTATTTTTAAACTCTTTAACAAAAGAGCTATTTTTAATTTTTTCATCAAGATATTTCACCATACCTTCAATAGATTCTCCAGCTTCTTTCCATTGCTTATCTCTAATATCTCTTTGATATTGGACGCTATCAAATGTTTTATTCATTTTGTAATATCTCCCTTGGTGTTCTTATTTCTATTAAATGATAATTATTTTGCAAATTTACAGAATTATATAAATATATTCTCCTTAGATTTACAATATGCTTAAAATTCCAACTTACTAACA
>JAYTXK010000332.1:0-4223 GCA_043743005.1 Ignavibacteriota bacterium | reverse complement strand
TTAAAGTGTCTGGGTGAAATTCTTTAATTTTAACTTTATAAGCTTTTTTAATTTCTTCAATTGTTGGATTGTTATTATTCAAACCCAATGTAATATATTCTGGCTTCAAAATATAACTTTTTACTTTTTCTTTATATTCAGAATTAGTTTTCTTTGTATTAAGTTCATTAATAATTCTTTTTAATTCTTCATCTTTGCTATAAATCAATTCATTTGCATCTTTAATTTCATAGTTGCTATTATATGATTTAGCAAAATTAGCAAGTCTATTTAATAGTTGTCCCATTTTCCTCTCAATATTAAATTAAATTAACGGTTTTGACTTTTTTTTGTTTTAAATTATATTTTCTTACGTTATGAAAGAAATATATTATTTAATTTTGTATTAATATAAGTAGAAGAAATAACTTTAATATTCCAAAAATATATGATTAATTACAGTTATTGGCAAAATAAGAAAGTTAGAGTATGTGGGATAATGACTGGCACTTCCCTTGATGGAATTGATGTTGCCGTTTGTGATTTTTGGATTGAAAATGGTAAGAAAAAATTTGAATTAGTTTGCTTTGAAACGTTTCCACTTTCTAATCAAATAAAGTTTAAAATATTAGAAATTTGCTCAGAAAAAATATTAGTTTCTGATATTTCAAATATGAACTATTTACTTGCTAAGCTATATTATAATTCAATATCTTCATTAATACTTCAATATTCGATTAATTTAGATACAATAGATTGTATTGGTGTTCATGGTCAAACAGTTTGGCATTCACCTATCAAAACTAATTTTGAAGGTGTTGATACTTCTTCTACTCTACAGTTATTTAATGGAAGTGCTTTATCAAAATTAATCAGCAAACCTGTTGTTTATGATTTCAGATCTGCTGATATAGCCTTAGGTGGAGGAGGAGCTCCTTTGGTTCCTATTTTTGATTTTGAGTTCTTTGCTTCAAATTCAGAGAATTTAGTGATGTTAAATATTGGTGGCATAGCAAACATTACTAATATACCACTTGGAAGAGACAAAAACAAACTCATCGCTTGGGATACTGGTCCTGGCAATATTCTGATTGATTTTTCTACAAATTATTTTTATAATACTAATTATGATTTGGGCGGCAAATATTCTTTAAATGGAAATATCAATTTAAATCTTTTAACTGAATTGAAGGATCTGCCTTTTATTTATCTAAAGCCACCAAAATCAACTGGTCGTGAGCTTTTTAGCAAAGAGTATTTTAATCATTTAATAGATAAATTTCCAATTCCAGCAAATGATTTTATTGCAACTTTATCTTATTTTACTTCATTTTCTATTGCTGAAAATATTAAACTGTTTGCTAACAATCATTCAACAATTATTGCTTCAGGTGGTGGAGTATATAATAAGGCAATTATGAATGGTTTGAAATTAGAACTACCAAATGCTATTATTAAATCTTCAGATGAAATTGGTATTAATCCCGATGCAAAAGAGGCTATCTGTTTTGCATTTTTAGCATATCAATTTCTTTGTGGATTTAGTAGTAATATAATTTCAGTAACTGGTGCAAGTAAAGAAACAATATTAGGTGTTTTAGCTATATAATCATAATTAATTTGTATCTAATCGGCAAAAAGTTATAACTTTTACAGAATATATACTAATAAAGTTATATATTTTATTGTTTATATTCTAATAAAAGCATAATAATATTAGATTATATTCGTATATTGTAATTATTATATTTATATTATTGTATTATTATGATAAAAAGAACATTAAATAATTTTATTAAAAATAGGCTTTTTAAGGGCAAAGCATTAATTGTAGTAGGACCAAGGCAAGTTGGCAAAACTACTTTAATTCAAGAAATTAAAGATTTTTCTCAAGAAAGTTCTATTTTTTTGAATTGTGATGAACCTGATGTTAAAAATCTTTTAACAGAAGCTACTTCCAATAGTCTTTCTCAAATTTTGGGTAATTCTAAAATCATATTTATTGATGAAGCACAAAGAGTTAAAAATATTGGTTTGACTTTAAAGCTAATTACTGATAATTTCAAGGATAAGCAATTAATAGTAACAGGCTCTTCTGCATTAGAATTAGCCAATGATGTAAATGAACCATTGACTGGAAGAAAAATTGAATATCTCCTATTACCTTTTTCAACTGAAGAGTTAATTAATCATCATGGAATTTTAAATGAAAAAAGATTTCTCCATTCAAGGTTGATTTATGGTTCTTACCCTGATGTTGTAAATAATCCTGGTGATGAAAAGCAGCTCTTGCTTAACTTAAGTTCAAGCTATTTATATAAAGATATATTTAGCTTTCAAGATGTTCGTAAACCAGAAATAATTGGTAAATTGCTCGAAGCATTAGCTTTGCAGATTGGTTCTGAGGTTTCATATTCAGAACTTTCTCAAATTGTTGGAGTTGATTCTGCTACTATTATTAGATATATTGATTTGCTTGAAAAGACTTTTGTTGTGTTTAGATTAAGATCTTTTAGCAGAAATAATCGGAATGAACTTAAAAAATCAAGAAAAATTTACTTCTACGACAATGGTATTCGTAATTCGATTATTTCTAATTTTAATAATGTAAGTTTAAGACAAGATATAGGTGGCTTGTGGGAAAATTATTTAGTTAGTGAAAGATATAAATATTTAAAGTTCAATGAAAAAATCTGTAATAGGTATTTTTGGAGAACTAAACAACAGCAAGAAATTGATTATTTAGAAGAAAATGATGGCAAGTTAGATGCTTTTGAGTTTAAATGGAATTTAAAGAACAAAATTAAATTCCCAACAACATTTATAAATTCATATCCAAGTACAAATTTATTTGGAGTAAATCCAAATAATTATATTAATTTTGTAACAGGCAAATCTATACTTTAAATATGGTTAATATTAACCTAATCGGCAAATAGTTATAACTTTTTGGGGTTATATTCTCAATAAAACATAACTATTTACCGATTAGACATTTATTTAATCAATATTCTTTCGCCATTTCTCTTAATAGATTCGTTTGCCGCTTCTAATATTTTGACTACATAAAGTCCAGCTTCGCCATCTGTAATTGTATGGGTTTTATTTATGATGCTATAGTAAAAATGCTCCACTTCTTCTTTCAATGCTTCTTTATTACCAATTGAAGGTGAGTGCATATCGCCAATACGATATTGCACAAGAGCATCATAAATATCATCTCTTGAAGTAACTTTTACACCACTATCATAAATTTTGAGCTTTTCACTTTGTTCCATATCATCATAAACTAACATCTTTTTTGTACCACCTATAATTATCTTTCTAATCTTGACAGGTGAAACCCAATTTAAATGTAAATGTGCTAATGAGTTATCTTCAAAATGAATGGTAAGATAGGCGATATTTTCTAAGTTGTTTTTACCATATTTAACTAATTCGGCTCCAGTTGCATTCACTGCAATAGCATTTTTGCCAATACAATATTGAATAATTGAAATATCGTGTGGAGCCAAGTCACAAATAACATTAACATCATGCTGAAAAAGGCCTAAATTAATACGAACTGAATCAAAATACAATATATCGCCAAGTTCATTGCTTGCTATCAAGTCTTTTATTTTTTGAACAGCAGAGGTATATATAAATGTATGATCTACATTAATTAAAAGGTTGTCTTCTTTTGCAATTTTAATTAATTCTTCAGATTCGGATACTGTTGAAGTTAAAGGTTTTTCTACCCAAACATGTTTGCCAGCATTCAAAGCGAGTTTTGCTAACTCAAAATGTGAATGTACTGGGGTAGAGATTGCAATTGCATCAATATTTGGATTGTTTAATAATTCAAAATAATTAGTTGTAAAATAAGTATTAGGGTAAAGCAATTTTACTTTGTCTATTTGACTTTGCTCTTTATCACAAGCAAAACTTAAGTTCCAATTTTCAGAGGCATTAAAATTTCTTAAAATGTGATTTCCCCAATATCCACATCCAACAACTCCAATATTAAGCATAATTATTTTACCTATTATTTAGAAGAAGTATTTGAATTTATTCCAGAATTCTTTTTTGCTATATCTAAGTTACCTTTGAATGATGGTTCTTTGGGATTTAAATATACAGCCCTTTCAAATATTTCAACAGCATCTTTAGATCGGTTTTGTCTTAATAAACTTATGCCAAGATTATTATATGCTTGAGCAAAACTTGGTGCGAGTTGTACTGCTTTTCTAAAATCTTTTTCA
>JAYTXK010000331.1:0-6075 GCA_043743005.1 Ignavibacteriota bacterium | reverse complement strand
ATATATTTTATATTTGTTTTTTGTTATTTTATATTATATCTTGTACAAGTAACAATAACAATGTTAACTCAATTCCAAACCATATTTATACAAATAAGTCATTTCCTTTGAAAGTAGGAAATTGGTGGAGGTATAAAGTTTATGATGATAATGGTGTTGATACTTGCATTTTTAAAATAGTTTCAGATAGTGTAAGTAATAATAATCATTATTATTTATGTACTGCTAAATGTAGAATTATTGAGAAAATTGACACAACACAATTTATTTTGAATGATACAAGTTTAGTTTATAAATCATTTAGAATAGATGGTTATGCCATTATACCAGAATTTAGCCTAAAATTACCTTTTTCAAGTGGAGATACTTGGCATGGCAGATTCCCAATTGATTCATCAACAGTTGCTTCTTATGATACAAATTATAAAATATTAGGAAAAAGCTATGATATATTTTTTATTAATAGAATAGCATTTGGAGATAGAAGTTATTATAATATTCAAAGTATTCAATTAAGTGAAAATATTGGAATAATAAGTGAAAGTATAAAAATTAGAAGCATATACATAAATGAATTAAAAGATATTTTTCTTATAGATTACCATTTAGAGTAAATAAAAATAAAACAAGCTCCTTAGAAATAGGGAGCTTTTTTTTTTGTTTCCTTAGTTTTTAGCTTTCTGAATATTAATTAAACTTTCAATAAATTTACGAGCATTTTTTAGTGAAAGCTGGGTGGCAGCGTCACTTTTAGCATTTTGGGGGTCTGGGTGAGTTTCAAAGAAAAGCCCATCTATCCCAACAGCCGTTGCTGCCCTTGCAAGTGCAGGGATAAACTCAGGTTGCCCTCCAGATTGCTCCCCTATTGATGGTTGCTGCACCGAGTGAGTAGCATCATATACCACAGGATAGCCAGTTTCTTTCATTATAACCAAAGATCTAAAATCAACTACAAGATTATTATACCCAAAGAAAGTTCCACGTTCAGTTAGCCAAATTTTATTATTACCAGTAGAAGCTACTTTTGCAGCAGCTTTCCCCATATCATAAGGCGACATAAATTGCCCTTTTTTGATATTAACTACTTTTCCAGTATTCCCAGCTGCCAAAAGTAAGTCTGTTTGCCTTGCCAAAAAAGCAGGTATTTGAAGCACATCTACATATTTAGCAGCTAATTCACATTCGGCTTCTGTATGCACATCAGTCAAAGTTTCAATATTATATTTTTGCCCCACTTCTTGCATATATCCCAAAGCAAGCTCATCACCAATGCCTGTAAATGAATTCACACTTGTGCGGTTAGCTTTTTTATAAGATGATTTGAAATAATACTTGATATTAAAATCATTGCAAATAGATGAAATTTCTTCAGCTACTTCCATAAGCATTTCTTTTGATTCAACCACACAAGGACCAGCAATAATAAATAAATCTTTAGACATAAATTTACATTTTAAATTTAAAATAAAACACAAAATTAGATTATTATTCCATTTATAACAAAATCTATTTTTAAAACTTGTTTTTTTGTTTTTGAAGTCGTAATTTTGAAAGACTGTTTATGTAGTTTTCCAATGAAAATTAATGCGATTTTATCTGCCTCTTTGATTAATGATGAAAATTACCTTTTAGATAAAATGGTAGTTTTAATTGATGTTTTAAGAGCAAATACAACTATTATAACAGCTCTAAGTAATGGAGCAAATCAAGTAATAGCGAGAGATACAATACAAAAAGCAAAAATTGAATATGCAAAAAATGATAATAAACTGAACTTTCTCGGGGGGGAAAGAAAAGGTATTAAGCCAATTGGTTTTGATGCTGGTAACTCACCTTTAGAATACTCAAAAGAGAAAATTAAAAATAAGAATATTATTCTTGCATCTACAAATGGAAGTATAATAATAGAAAAAAGTTATTTGGCAAAAAAAGCTATAATTGCTGCTTTCGTTAATTTCACAGCTATTTGTAATTATTTAAAAGCGAATAAAAGTGATATTGTTATTATTTGTGCTGGTAGCGAAGGAAATGTAAATGCTGAAGATTCGCTTTTAGCTGGGAAAATTATAATTGAATTGCTGAAAGAATGTGATTATGAATTAGATGATTCAGCTTTAATATTAAAAGAATTTGCAAGTAATATTAGTTTTGATGAAATTAAAAGTTATATTTTGAAATTTACTCATGTCAAATATTTGTTAAGCATTGGTTTATTTGAAGATATTGATTTTTGCTTGGAATTAGATAAATTTGACATTGTTCCTATTTTAAAAAATGGTATAATTACTAAAATGGTATAATTACTATTTAGCTTTGTTTGGAAAATTAAGGGGGAGTTTATGGCAAAAAATGCCAATCAAAAAAAATCAAATTCAGATGATTCTGAAATAAGATTTATTAAAAGAAAACGAATATTATCAATTCTTTTAGCTTTGTTTTCAATTTTGCTAAGTTTGTCATTAGTTTCATATACAAAAGTAGATGAAGCAAATGCACAATTATCATTAATTGATTTTTATAAATTAATTGAAGGTGATAAAATTATTGAAATAAAAGCAATGACAACTCATAATTGGTTGGGACTTCTTGGTGCCTATATCTCAAATATAATTTACAATTCAACTCTGGGATATGGTTCAATTATTATTCCATTTCTAATTATATATTGGGCAAAGAACTTGTTCTTTGAATTAACAGTTTCTCATAAAACAATTAGAAATACTGCATCACTTTTTGTAAGTGTAATTTTATTTTCTGGATTAATGGGTAGCTTGCATTATACAAATTATTTTGCAAATATGCCTAAGGAATGGTCTGGTGCAATTGGTTCATTTTTAGCATCTTTGAGTATTACTTTTATTGGAGTATTAGGTACTTCATTAAGTTTTGCTACCTTGTTATTAGTAACATTAATCTTCGGTACGGATTTAAAATTGAATGAAGGGTTTTCAAATTTATCATTATATATCAATAATCTAATTGCAAATTACAAAGAAAGAAAATTAAACAATGAAAGTGATGAAGAAAGTGAAGAGGAAACTGAAAGTGAATTAAAAGAAGAGGCAAATGAAAAAGAAGCAAATGAGCAAAATGAACCTTTAGAAGAAGTATCCAAGTCATTTGTAGCTGCAGCATTAGTTCCTTCCCATGTTACTGTGGTTGAAAAATCTTATGAAAGTAGATTTGTAGATGATAACATTTCTGTAGATCATTCTCATTTTAATAAATTGCAAGATAGTAATAAAAGTTTCTTAAATAATGCAAGACCAACTGCACCAGCAACAACGATAAATAAAGGAATAAGCATTACTTTTAATAAAAATCCAAATGCTGTTTCAAGTTTTGATAAAAATTATGAGAATATAGAACAAAGTCAAGTAATCCCCAAAGTTGATTATGAAAAGAATGCTGAAAATTATGTTGAAGAAATCAAAACCAAAGATAATATTATAGTAGAACCAATTATTCAAACTCCAATTCTACCTAATCAAACAACTACTCAAGCTGAATTTCCAATTGTAAATTCTATTGATGAAGTTGAAATTGAAGATATAAATAAGTTTGAAAATACAATTTTGGAAGTAGAAAACGAATTTATCTATAATGAATTAAATTACAAATCTGAAAAAATTAATTCAAATTTAAGCAATAAAGAAAATAAAATATTTGAAACTAAAATCAATTTCGATTTAAGCAATTTAGAAATGCCTCAAAAAGTGGAATCTAATTTACAAATAGACCATTCTGATGATTTTGATAAAATGCTAAATGATATAGAATCATCTTTATCAAATCCAAATGAAATTAAAAGCAAACCAGTTCAATCAGTTTTGCTTCAAGCTATGAATGAAGAAAATATAGAAGATGAATTATTAAATGTTAGTATAAATAGTAGCTTTACCGATAAACCTATTTCACAAGTATCAATACCACAAAGAGAGGCAATAAGAAATCCTTTATTTAGTGTATTTAATGAGAAAATCAATTATACTCCTCCACATATTGGTTTGCTTAATAAAGAACAAGAAATGATTGTTGCTGATGAATCAGAGCTTAAAGCAAATGCTGAAATATTAAAAAACAAACTTGAACAATTTAAAATTAATATTAATGATATTAGAATTACTCCTGGTCCTGTAGTAACTCAATACGAGTTTATCCCAGATGATGGAATTAAAATTAGTAGGATTGAAGGCTTAGCTGATGACTTAACTATGGCATTAAAAGCACGAGGAATAAGAATAATTGCACCAGTACCCGGGCGTGGAACTGTTGGGGTAGAAATCCCAAATGCAAAAGCCTCATTAGTTTCGTTTAGCTCAATTGTAGCATCAGAAGAGTTTCAAAATTCTGAATATAATCTTCCTCTAGCACTAGGTAAAAATGTAAGTGGCAGCACATATATTGCCGATCTTGCCAAAATGCCTCACTTATTAATTGCTGGAGCTACTGGTGCTGGCAAGTCTGTTGGGATTAATTCAATTATAACATCACTACTTTACAAAAAGAAACCTGATGAATTAAAATTTATCATTATTGACCCAAAGAAAGTAGAAATGACTCAATATTCAAAATTGAATAATCTATTTTTGGCAACTTCGCCAGATGTAAAAGAGCGAATTATTACTAATCCAATTGAGGCTGTTTTAATTCTAAAATCAGCAGTTCAAGAAATGGAAGATAGATATACATTACTTGCAGAGATGGGGCAAAGAAATATTGGCGACTATAACCAAAAAATTGCAGAAGGAAAATCTCCTGAAAATACTAAATTAGAGCATAGAAAATTACCTTATATAGTAGTAGTTGTAGATGAATTTGCTGATTTGATGATGACATCTGGAAAGGAAATTGAAGAACCAATTATTATGCTTGCACAAAAAGCAAGAGCTATTGGTATTCACGTAATTCTCGCTACCCAAAGACCTTCTGTAAATGTAATTACCGGGATAATAAAAGCTAATTTCCCAAGTAGAATTGCTTTTAGAGTTGCTCAAAAAGTAGATTCTCGTACAATCCTTGATGGTAATGGTGCAGAACAATTATTAGGTAATGGTGATATGCTTTATCTTGCCGTCGGAATGCAAAAAGCAGAGAGAATACAAAACGCATATTTATCTACTGAAGAAGTTGATAATGTAACTGATTTCATAGGCGATCAAAAAGGCTATTCTCAGCCATATATGCTACCATCGGTAGTAGAAGCAAGATCAGACTCTGATGAATATGATTCAAGCGATAGGGACTCTTTATTTGAAGATGCTGCAAGGCTTGTAATTAGAAGTGGTTCAGGCTCAACTTCTTCTATTCAGCGTAGAATGAAAATTGGTTTTGCCAGAGCTGGTAGAATTATGGACCAACTTGAATCTGCTGGAATAGTAGGACCAGGCTATGGCAGCAAGCCAAGAGAAGTACTTATGGACAGTGAATCAGAATTAGAAAGAATATTATAAAATTCAGCATTTTTCTGGTATTTGCTTTTCAAACTACAATGCTGACCTCACCCCAGCCCTCCACCAAAGATTTTTGACATAAAGTCAAAATTGGGGAGGGAGAATGAAAAACCACTACAATTGCAACTCCCATATTAATTAAGTACTTAACAAATATCTTTGCAGGGGTCGATTGACAGTTTGCAGTAAATTTAAAACAAAACAATGGGTTTCAACCCATTGTTGGGAAAATCAAAGAAACACCCTGTCAGTCTTTTGGACTGCCACCCCTCTATTTAGGCGTAGCCTAAGGAGAGGAGAATTTTAATACATTTTCTACTGCAATTGTAACACTTTATATTATTTACCACTTAACTAATATTCTTTGCAGGGGTCGATTGACCCTTTGCAGTAAATTTAAAACAAAACAATGGGTTGCAACCCATTGTTGGGAAAATCAAAGAAACACCCTGTCAGTCCTATGGACTGCCACCCCTCTATTTAGGCATAGCCTAAGGAGAGGGGAATTTTAGTACATTTTCTACTGCAATTATAACTCTTTATATTATTTACCATTTAACTAATATCTTTGCAGGGGTCGATTGACCCATTGCAGTAAATTTAAAACAAAACAATGGGTTGC
>JAYTXK010000330.1:0-6376 GCA_043743005.1 Ignavibacteriota bacterium | reverse complement strand
CAATTTGTATCTACCAATTTAAATAATCCATTTCCATAAGCAAATATATCATTGTTTGAATTTTGATTAATAATTGTATTTTTAGGTATGTTAAAAATGGTATTCCAAGTTAATCCATTGTTTTTTGTATAAAAAAGATAATTATTTACGTTAGATTTTGTTAAATATTTATTATCTCCTAATCGGAAAATAGTATTTACTGGTATATCCATACCCATTGATTGCCAAGTAATCCCATTATCTGATGTTGTTAAAATATAATTATTTTTTGTTGCATTTTTCATCAATAAATAATAATTATTAAAACTATCAATTTGAATTGAATATGGTAGAAGAGTTTCATTAACATTTTGGTTAAAATATATTTTTGTAAAACTAGAATCTAAGGTATTATATTTTAAAAAATAACTAATATTGCTATCTAATAAACATAAAATATTTTGTTGTTTATCTAATTTAATATTTGATATGGTTTCATTGTTTGGTGTATTTATATAAATCCATGAGTTCAAATCTTTACTTTTTTCTAATATATTTCTATTGAATATATTTACTCTGTAATAATAATTATTTGAATTTAAATAATTATATTTTAGTTCAAAATACAAATTCTTCGGAACAGTCTTGCCCCATGTCTTCCCCAAATCAAACGAAATAATTGTACTGAGCTCATAATTATCGCATCTTTGATCCAACATATTCAGTAAAATTATGCTATCTTTTATATCAATTTTAGTAATCCTAAAACCTGATAATGTGTCATGTATGATTATCCAAGATTTGCCATTGTCTGTTGATTTATATAGAGATTCATTCCCAAGATAAATATTTGAAAATTTATCATAAGCAATTGAATGAACATTCTTATTGTATATCCCATCTATTCTTTTGAATGAGTATTCACTAAATGAATTACTATTTAATAGTAAAAAGCAAAATAATACAAAAAGAGAATTTCTTATAATTTTAATTAATTTCATATTTATTTTTAGATAATTTAATTGAAGTTATTATATTGAAATAACACAAATAAGTAATTAACATAATAAAATTATGCACCTATCCCCGACTTAACAGTAGGGAAGTAAAAACAAACAATTAACTAACTATAAAACAATTAATTAACAAAACCCATAGAACTAATAAAATAAAATTGTAATTTGCATAATTATTTATCTTAAATTTAATTAAAAGGTGTGATTATGATATTTGATGATTTTATATCAAAAGTAAGTATTAGTTTATTAACTAAAATTATTATACAATATATACAGGAAAACTTTAATATGTTTAAATCAGCAATAAGAACTAATAGATTCGATAAAATGCTTAAAGAATATGAATCAGAATTAGAAGCAGAATATGAAAAAAGAAATATAGAATATTTTACAAAACAATATCCTATAAATCTACAAAATGATTTTCAATACAAAGAAAATAGCATATTGTTTGAAATTCAAAGTTTTAGAATAAATACTCAAACGCATAGTATTGAAATCAAATTAAAGATACATAATACTAATATTTTTGATGTTAAGTTAGAACAAATTAAATTATCATTATATAATGGTCGTATTTATATATATAGTGGAAAAGATGAAACAAGTGGTTATATTATAAATGCAAGGAGTTTTATACAAGAATCAATATCAAAAAGTTTAAATGAGCCAGAATTTGAAAAGATTTTATCTCTTGATAATTATAAAACAAAACAAAATATATTTCCATTTATGTTTACTTTAGACATAGAGAGTGCAATAATAATTAATAATGTTAAATATTTAATAAAATATAGCAATAATCATTCTATTGCTTCATACTATACAAATTAGGTAATATTATGGATTTATTTCAAATAAAAAAGAAGTTTAATACAAGGTTTAAATGCTTAAAATATCTTGAGAATGTAAGATTTAAGAATGGTATTTATTGTCTTCATTGTGATTCAATAGAAGTTTACAAAAGAAAAAATGACATTAGATACCATTGTAATCAATGCAATAAAGATTTTTCAGTATTATATGGAACTATCTTTGAAAATACTAAGTTACCTTTACCAAAATGGTTTTATATTATTGCCTTAATGCAAAATTCAAAAAGTGGAATTTCTGCAAAAGAAATACAAAGAAATATTGGTGGGAGCTATAAAACTTCTTGGTACTGTGCTATGAGAGTTCGTTGTGCTATGATAGAAACACCTGAATTATTAGAAGGTATTGTAGAAATGGACGAGGCGTTTGTCGGTGCTAAGTATCAAGATAAAGAGGTTTTAGACAATCAACCAGTTTTAAGTATGGTTTCTCCTAAACCTTTAAAAGCTAAACGTGGACGTGGAACTACTAAAATACCAGTTGTAGGAATAGTTTCAAGGGGTAAAGATGGAAAAGTAGTTACGCAAATATCAAAAAAATTAGGTCAGCAACAATTATTAAGTATTTTAAAGAAAAATGTTAATACTAAAGAAGCTGTATTGGTAACAGATGAATTTAGAGGTTATCAGAACTTTGAAAAACATATTAATCATATTCATTCTAAGCATACAGATAAAAATAGAGGTGCATCTCATACAAATACGATTGAAGGGTTTTGGAGCATCTTAAAAAATGGTATTCGTGGCAATTACAAATCAATAAGTAAGAAGTATTTACCATTTTATCTAACTTAATATGCTCATAAATATAATGTTAGAAATAAAAATAATAATTTTGAATTAATTATAGAAAATGCTATTGATAGTGAAAAATGTTTAGTCCAGTTTAAACCCAAAAAATCAGTTGAAAAGATAGTTTATGAGAAAGTTCCCACTAAAGCAAAACCAACAATAACAAAATCACTAAAGAAAAAAGCAAAACCAAAGAAAAAGACTATTGTAACTAAAATTAAAACAACTATTAAGACTAATAAAAAGATAACAGAACCTAAAATAACTACTGGAACTATTAAAACAAAACTATCTAAAATTAGACCAATGAAAAAGAGATTAATCAAAAAGAAAAAGGTTAAGCAATGAACCAATTAAACATATTAGATAAAAATTTTACTGTTAAGTCGGGGATAGGTGCATAAAATTATATATGTATTATTTTACTAAAGACACTTAAAAATGAATTAAGTTACAAAATATTGTTAAAAATATATAGTTCAATTCTTAATACAAACTACTCTATCAAAAGGTCTTTCTTTTTTGATACAAAATTCTTCTTGGTTTGTGCTTGGGAAATTCCATTCATCATTAATATCTAATGGAATTACTTCAAATTTAGCAAATTCTTTCAATATTGAAAGTTGATATTGATGAACTTCAGGCACATCTGTTTGTAGTAGTAATTCGCCACCTTTTTTCAAAACTCTATAACACTCTTCAAGAAAAGGAATGTTAAAAGCTCTACGCTTTGTATGTTTCTTCTTGTACCAAGGATCAGGGAAAAAATAGAAAATCTTTTCAATACTTTCACTTTCAATAAAAGGTAGTTTGTTTGCTACACTATATCTAATTGTATGAACATTATTCAAACTTTCTTTAGCAATAACTTCAAGCATATAATCATAAGGTTGCTGACGAATTTCAATTCCCAAAATATTAGAATTTGGATTTAATTCAGCAAACTTAAACATAAACCCACCAAAGCCACAGCCAATATCAAGGTAATCAGGTGGATTGGAATTAGCATAAACTTCACTCCAACTGATTGATTCAATCAAAGGGGGATAAAATTCAGATATTTTCTTTAATTCTGCCAAAGGAATATAAGTATTTGGCGAAATATGATGTCTAAACCTTTTGGGGATTGGATACTGCTCAATAGTAAATGCCATTTATCTTACTTCAGCTCCAGAACCAACATCAACTTTTGGAGAAATAAAACTCAATTTACCATCTGCATTGCTTGCAGCAAGTATCATTCCTTGAGATTCCAAGCCCATTATTTTAGCTGGTTTAAGGTTAGCAACTATCACAACAGTTTGACCAACAATTTCCTCTGGAGTGTAATGTTCTGCAATTCCAGCTATTATTTGTCTTTTTTCATTTCCAAATTCCACTTGCAGTTTCAAAAGTTTTTTAGATTTTGGTATTGCCTCTGCTGAAATAACTTTTGCTGTGCGAAGTTTTGTTTTCATAAAATCAGTATATTCAATCAAATCAGATTCAATTACTTTAGTATCTTCTTGTTTATTATTATCGCCTAATTTTGCAATTTGAGCTTCAACAACTTCATTCTCAATTCTTGCAAAAATTATCTCTGGTTGCTTTATTAAAGTGCCAGATAAAAGCTCAGGATAAATAATATTATGAATTTTATTATTTGCTGAAATTATTTCACCAGTTTCAATTTTTAAACCAATTAGTTCTTGTAAATATTTTGAAGAATTTGGCAAATAAGGTGCAAATAAAGTTGACAAAGTTCTCAATATTTGGCAACAAGTGAAAAGTGTTTTAGCACATTTTTCATTGTCATTTTTAATTGACTTCCAAGGCTCTTCATCATTAAAATATTTATTTGCAGCACGAGCTATATTCATTACTTCTGTTAGCGAATCTCTATGTTTAAATTCTCGCAGGTTTTTTTCAAATAACTTTGTATGTCTTTTGATTGAATCTAAAAGTGCTTTATCATTGTCATTTAAATTAGCAACTTCATTATCATTTAGATAGTCAATCCAATCATTTTTGAATTGATCTTTTAAAGAAAAATTAGGTACTTTTCCTTCAAAGTTTTTATGTAGGAATTGCAAAGTTCTATTGACAAAATTTCCATAAATAGCAGCTAATTCATTATTATTTCTTGCTTGAAAATCATTCCAACTAAAGTCTGCATCTTTATTTTCAGGTAGGTTCATAGTTAAAGTATATCTAAGTACATCAACCATAATTGGATTAGTAAATTCATTTGTAAAGTCTTGCAAATCAATACTCCAATTTCTTGACTTGGAAAACTTCTGCCCTTGAAGATTTAAAAACTCATTTGCAGGTACATTTTTTGGCAAAATATATTGATTATCTTTATCTTTTCTTCCTTCAAGCATAGCAGGGAAAATTAAAGTATGAAAAACAATATTATCTTTTCCAATAAAAGCTATATAATCGGTTTCATTATCTTGCCACCACTTTTTCCATTCATAAGGGCTACCTTTTTCAGCAAAATATTGTTGAGTATTTGAAATATACCCCAATACTGCATCAAACCAAACATAAAGCACCTTGCCAGTTACTTCTTTATCATCTATTCCTTCAATTCCAGTTAGCTTTACACCCCAGTTCAAATCACGAGTAATAGCTCTATCAGTAAGTCCAGCCTTTAGCCAACTTCGAGTTTGCTGAATTACATTGTCTTTCCATTCTTTTTCTTTACTTGAGATAAAAGTTTCTAAGAAATTTTGAAATTCGCCAAAATTGAAATACCAATGTTTTGTAGTTCGCTTAGAAGGAGTTTTGCCAGAAATTAAGCTTTTAGGATTGATAAGTTCGGTTTGGTTATAATATGCACCACAATTGTCGCATTGATCTCCCCTTGCTCTTTCATTACCACAATTTGGGCAAGAACCCTCCACATACCTATCTGGAAGAAACATATTTGCATCTTTATCATAAAGTTGCTCTTCTTCTCTTGCAGTGAGATAACCTTTTTTGAGAAAATCAGCAAAAAATTCTCTCGCCACTTTATGATGATGTTCGCCCGAAGTACGAGAATAAATATCGAAAGTCATTCCAAATTTTTCAAAAGCTAATTTATTTGCATAATGATATTTATCAATTATATCTTTGGGTGAAACTTTTTCTTTATCTGCGGCAATAGTGATAGCTACTCCATGTTCATCAGAACCACAAACATAAAGAATATCTTCTCCAGATAATCGTAAAAATCGGGCGTATATATCAGCAGGCAAATATGCTCCGGCACAATGTCCAAGATGAATATATCCATTGGCATAAGGCAGAGCTGAGGTAATTAGAGTACGTTTAGACATTTAATTTACTTTTTCTTTTGATTTTATTAAATTTTATAAGTACAAAAATAAGAAAGTAAGTTGGAATATTGCCTAAATAAAGAAATAATGTTATTAAATAGGATGTGAAATATAGTCATTTTTTGGTAATTTCAAATATAGCTAAAATTAATTTAAATCTTTTGAATTTGGAATTTACATTTCAGAATTACTTTTTAATTTAAACTATACATAAATGTAAATTCGTCATAGCATTCAAAAATAATAATAGTATGAATCCAAAATGATATTAGATATATTTAAAAAGAAAGTTAATCAAATGAAAACAGTTTATTTAGTAAGACATGCTAAGTCCGATTGGAGTACACCTGTTGATACTGATTTTGAAAGACCACTTAATCAACGAGGCTTGAGAGATGCACCATTCATG
>JAYTXK010000329.1:0-8277 GCA_043743005.1 Ignavibacteriota bacterium | reverse complement strand
AAGGTTGCTAAATATATCAAACAAGCACTTGAAGAAGAAAGATATATTGTAGAAACAGCAGCAGATGGACATATTGGATTAGAAATGGCTGTAAACAATCATTTTGACGCTATCCTTTTGGACATTATGCTTCCGGGAATTGATGGATTTGAAGTTTTGCAACAATTGAGAGCAGCAAATATTATTACTCCTGTAATCATGTTAACTGCACGAATTACTATGGAAGACAAAGTAAGTGGCTTGGATATGGGTGCTGATGACTATTTGCCAAAACCGTTTAGTTTTGATGAATTAGCAGCCAGATTGCGTGCAATTTTAAGACGCTCTTCAACTGAAAAGACTACTAAATTAGTTTGTGCTGATTTAGTGCTTGATACTGTTTCACACTTAGCAATCAAGCAGGGTAAAGAAATTGAATTGACTACAAAAGAATATGCTTTATTAGAATACCTAATGAGAAATAAAAATCGTATTTTAAGTAGAAGCACAATTACTCAACATGTTTGGAAGCACAATTTTGATCCTGATTCAAATATCATAGATGTCTATATCAAAAGACTTAGGACAAAAGTTGATGGTGAAAATGACAAACCTATGATACAAAGTGTTAGAGGAGTTGGGTATAGACTAAGAGATAATATTAATCTTGCTTCATAAAATTATTTACATTTAGGACGCATTAAAAGTGTCCTAAATGTAAAATTATTAATCTAAAATCAGTAATTATTTTTTAATTACAGCAACCCGGCTGACAACAATCTTCTTTTTTCTCACCATACACAGTAATACTTGAAATCGCATTATTGCTCATTTTATATGTATTTAATACTTCATCGCTAACATAGTTTATCATAATATCATCAGGGATTTCAATATTTTTATCTTTTTGAACTTTTATATTTATAAACCCTGCTTCTTTAAGTCCATTTAAATAATCTTCAATTTGCATAGCACCTGATACACAACCTGCATACATTTCACTTGCTTCTTTGATTCCAATTGGTAATTCACCTTTTAAAACAACATCAGAAATACTAAAATGACCATTGGGTTTTAATATACGATACATTTCAGAGAATGCTTTCGATTTATCAGGTACTAAGTTTAGTACACAGTTTGAAACAATTACATCAGCTCTATTTGCTGCAATTGGAATATTTTCTATTTCACCAAATCTAAACTCAACATTATTAAAATTGAGCTTTTCAGCATTTTCCCTTGCCTTATCTATCATTGCTTCAGTCATATCAATACCTATTACTTTACCACTTTCTCCTGTAATAGCTCTTGCTACAAAGCAATCATTGCCTGCACCAGAACCAAGATCTACTACAATATCACCTTCTTTAATTAAAGCAAACTCTGTTGGCAACCCACATCCTAATCCAAGATCAGCATCAGCGTTATAGCCATCAAGTTTATTATAATTTTCACTAAAGATTGTATAATCAACTGTTGCACATCCACCTACTCCACAGCATGAAGTTTCGTTGTCAGTTTTTGACTGAAGTGCAATTAGAGAGTATTTTTCTCTCACCATTTCTTTTATTTGAGTATCTGTATCCATTTTTTCTCCATATTAGCAACAATTTGTTACTAAATTGATGTTTGTGTTTAAATATATATCCAATAAACTCTTAGCTCTAATCAAAGCATCATTATTTATACAATAGCAAACATTTTTACCACTTATTTCACCTTTTATCAGTCCAATATCTTTCAATTCATTTAAATGCTGAGTAACAGTTGTACGACTCAATGGCAATTCAAGCGCTATCTCGCCAGAGATACATACATTTTTTTCAGCTAAGTAATTGATAATTGCTAATCTTGCTGGATGTGAAAGTGCTTTGCATAAAATTGCAATTTCTTGCAATTCATCACTAAAATTTTCTGCTTTTGAAAATGACATAAGAAATTAATTTAGTTTTTTAATAATTGTTATTTCGTATGACGTAAACATACGACATATTATTTTAAAAACAAATCTTTTTTTTATATTATTCCAAATCCAATTAAAATTGCAATTATAATTAACATTATACCAACTATGTTTTTAATGTAAGAAATTGATATTTTTTTAAGGAACTTATTACCAAAATAAGCTCCTATAAATGCGGAAAAAATAGCAGAAACGATAAGTATAATGTTTGAAGAGAATTCAATATTTGCCAAATGATTTGAATATGTACTGAGCCTTGTTATATCTACAAGAATTGCAATTGCTGTACCAGTTGCAATATATTCTTCTTTAGTTAAATGAGCTTTTATTAAAAAAGCACTTCGCAATGCCCCTTGGTGACCTGATAACCCTCCAAAAAATCCACTCAAAAAAGCACCAATGTGTAAATGTTTTTCGGAAAGTTTAATTTGTTTTTCAAGAATTGGCAAAAGCTCTATCAAAGCAAAAAATATCATTAGTAAGGCAATAATAATTTTTATTGGCTGAGTATTTATTTGATATGTAATTATATGAAATGACAAAGTCAAATTGTACTTTGATAAATAATTCAAAAAATAAGCACCTATGAAGGCAGAAATAATGGTTATTAGTCCAAATCGAAATAAAATACTCTTATTTACATTTTTTCCAATTAATATAAATTTGAATATATTATTTGAAAAATGCACAATAGCTGTCATAGCAATAGAGATTTCCAAACTAAAAAATAAGCTGAAAGCTGGTAATAGAATAGTCCCTAAGCCAAATCCTGAAAAAAAGGTTATTAATGAACCAACCATTGCAACAAAACAAATAATTAGTAATTCCATTTTATTTTAGCTCCAAACTTCGCCAAAGATACCAAGATCCAATTGTTCTGTAAGGCTGCCACTTTTCAGCAATTTCAATCATTAATGCTTTACTTGGCATTTCAGATAAATTGTAAACTTTCATAAAACCCTTTTTAATCCCCAAATCATCTAATGGCAATACATTTAATCTATTTAAAGTAAACATTAAAAACATTTCTGATGTCCATCTCCCAATTCCTTTTACTTGAGTAAGTTGCGATATAATATCTTCATCATCAAACTTATTTATATTTTCCAAATCAACTATTTTTTCTATACAACATTCAGCGAGGCTAATGATATATTTAGCTTTTGCATTAGAACAGCCAATAGCTCTAAGTTCATCATGCTTTAATTCTAACAAAGTATGAGGAAGTAATGGTTTATCACTAAACAAAGAAAGGAAACGATTAAATATAGTCTCTGCTGCTTTTATGGATAACTGCTGTGATATAATAGCTTCACAAAGCGAATGAAAGTAATTATCTTGTTTATTTAATTCGCAATCATCAACTATTAGAATTATCTTTTTTAATTCTGCATCATTTGCAGCAATAATATTAGTTTCTTTAATATATTTCATAAAAAAAGTACCTATTTCTAATAAAATTAACAGTTTATAAAATTACAAAAAAAAATATATTTGTAAAATTTATTTTTTTTACAATAATGTAAATAGAATTACTTAAATTAAGATATAATAAATTAAATATTTAATATTAATTTTAAAATATATGAAAAAAATTTTATTTCTACTTTTACTTTTTAGGATTTCATGTTATTCACAAGAATCTGGTTTTTTGGATTTTTGGAAATCTGAAAAAGTAAAAATAACTAATGAAAGGCTTTTGGAATTACTCAAAAATGGTAATCCTAAAGAATACAATCAAGAAACTAAACAAAATAATGAAATTCAAACTTCAGATAATGTGATTGTTTCTAATGACCCATTGCCTGAGTCGGAGCTTCATGCTGCAATTAATCCAACAAATGACCAGAATATAGTTGTTTCTCCTATTAGAAGTGGAAATGGCAGCTTGAATGATCCACTTACTTGCCCAGTTTATTTTACTAAAGATGGTGGTATAACTTGGAAAAAAAGTACATTTAAGAATACACCGATTAATTCTAATGAAAGTGTTGTAGGTGGTGGCGATCCAGTTTTAGCTTTCGATGCTGATGGAAAGCTTTATTTTACTTGGATTAATTTAGCCTTTCAAGTTAAAGGCTCAAATCCAGATTCTTCTTTAATAGCAATTTATTGGGCTTGGTCAAGCGATGGTGGTGAAACTTGGAAAAGAGAATTAAATCATACTTTTGGCAAAGACATTCAAAAATATTCAAGTGGAAATAACTATGGCTTGAAAAAGTTTTATGATAAGCAATGGATGGCTTGTGACTTATCAAATTCCCAATATAGAAACAATCTTTATGTTAGTCATGTTTTGTTTGATTTACAGTCTAATACTTCAAATATATTTGTAAAAACTAAAAAGCAAAATGAAAATGAATTCAAATCTCAGGGTGTTCAAATAACAAAGAAAACTTATGATTTGGCTCAGTTTGGTAGTTTGGATGTTGATAATAAAGGTGTAATACATGTATCATTCTATGGCAAAACTAAAGTAAATGGAATAACAAGTTCTGGTATTTATTATACATATTCAATTGATGGAGGAGCTACTTTTGCTAATGAAGTAAAGGTAAGTAATATTTTCTTCTCAGCTGGGTCGAATTTTGGCTCTTCAACGACAGATTTAATCCCAGGAATTTCAAGTAATAGAGCATATCCATATCCTCAAATTGTAGCTGACAAATCAAGTAATGCTAACACAAATTCAAATCTATATATTACTTTTACTGGAACTGGTATTACAAATAATTTACTGGGTAGAAATAATGTATTTATTATCAAATCTACAAATAGTGGTCAGACTTGGCTTCCTGCAAAACCAATTTTACCTGTAAGCCAAGATGATTATCAAAGATTTTACTCAAGTACTTGTGTTAATCCTGAAGGAGTATTAATATCATCTTTTTATCACATGTTAAATAGTAATGCTACAACTGAATATCTTAGTTGCTTTTCTTTTGATGGTGGTACTTCGTTTGTTTCATCTGTTGCTTCAACTGAATTAACTAATTTTAAAACAGTTGGATCTAAAAACAACAGCTTTGGTATTGGTGAATATAATCAAACTGTTTCAAATAAAAATTATGCTTTTCCGGTTTGGACAGATGGAAGAAATGGAGATGGTAATTTGGACTTATATATTGGAAGAATTCAATTATCAGAAATTAATAAGTCTAAAATAGAAAATGCTGTTTTGATTAATCCACAAATTATTATTAATAGTATTTCTCCAAATCCTATTACGCAAAATGCAGAAATTAATTTTACTTTAGATAATATCTCTGAAGTGTCTTTTAGTTTGGTTGATATGATAGGAAAAGAAATTGAATTGTTTTCTAAAAATACATATAAAGAAGGAGTAAATTTAGAAAAGTTTGATATATCGATGTTTGCAAATGGTAGCTATTATATTAAACTTAGCTCAAGAGGAAAAAGTCAGTCATTTAGAATATCAATTGAAAAGTAAATTTTATTAAACAACAAATTCAATTATGAAAAATATTTTATCTAAAATAGTAATTACTACATTTATTATTGCAATTATTTCTTGTAATAACAAAACTCCAGTTGCGATAGATAATAACCCAGTATCAGATTCATCAAAGTTTAAGATTGTTTATGACTATGATGTTAGAGGTGACTTTGTTTCTTATGGTGAAGCTGGGTATTTGATATTAGTTGATTTTAGTGGAAATATCTTTTACTATTCAAAAAGTAACGGCAAAACATTAAACTCTGAAACCCAGTTCCAATTAAAAGAGTTTTATATTAAAAACAAACTTAACTTAGATTCATTGAATAGTATGTTTGATGAATACAAAGTTAGCTCATACCCAATCAATATCCCAAATGACATTGATCCTAATTCAACATTTAAAATACCATTTGTTATTCAAAGTTTGACTTGGAGAAAAACAAAAATTGATAACTTTACTTTTATAATTATTTATCCCAAACCATCTACTGGAACATTTACTTATCCAGTTAAATTTGAAGAATTTTTTAGTAATTTCAAAACTATTTTAGGTTTCCTTTAAATTGAACTTCTAAAAAGTAAAACTATTTAGATTTTAAAGTATCTTTTTTAGTTTGATTGTTGTAATAATCAATCTTTTTTGTAATTCTTGATCTTAATGAGTCAATTCCTGATTTGAAAGCTTCCCTATCTTTAGCAAGATTAAACATTTCTTCTTTGAAGCTATTCAATGTGTAGCCATTTCTAATTAGTATTTCTCTTACTTTTGTATTAGCTACAACAGAATCTTTGATTAGTTCTCTTGTTAGCAATACTTCACTATAAGTATTCATAAATTTATCATAGCTCTTGCTTGTATCTTCACAAGATACAAACCCAATCATAAATATTGAAATTAATATTAGTATTTTCATATCATTTATTGTTATTTTTAAAAATTAATTATGCAAACTATACAATTACTCAATACCATTCAAACAAAAAAAAGCTATCCCAAATCAGGGATAGCTTTTTAATAATAATTTACTTACTATTTAACGAATTACTTAACTACAGTAAATTTCTTAGTTTGTGCTAAAGAAGGAGTAGATAAAGTAACAAAATAAACACCTGAGTTTAAATTAAATGCTTTTGCAGAGAAGTTGAAGCTTTTCAAACCAGAGTTTGAAATGCCTTCAAATAACGTAGCAATAGAATTACCATAAACATCAGAAATAGTTAATTTAACATTTTCAGTATTAGTTAAATTGAAACTAATGTTTGTCATATCGTTAGTTGGGTTAGGAGAAGTTTCGTGTAATCCTAAAATATTTAAGTCTTCTTCAACACCAGTAGCATCTGTAACTTCCTGAACTAAATTAATAGTAACAGTACAAGACTTAGAAGATACAGCACCACAATCATTAATTACAACAAGAGTATATACACCAGCATCTGAAGTAGTTGCTGAAGCAATAGATAATGTAGCTGAAGTTTGACCAGCAACTAAATTATTTCCTTTTACCCAAGAGAATGTATTTGAAGGATTACTAACAACTCCTACTGCAATTACAAGAGGTTTGCCAGCTTGTACAGAAAGTGTTGATGATGGTTGAGAAGTAATAACTGGAACATCTTTAATAGTCAAAGAAGCTATATTTGATGTAGCAGAAGCTAATAAATCCACCTGACCTAATTGGCATTGAATCATACCATAAGTTGCAGAAGTACCTAAGGTAATAGAAGCTGAATTCGAACCACTAATTTTTGGATTAAGTTGGTCTGTTAGCTTAGTTCCATTAGCCCACCATTGGTATGTAATTGTAGAACTATTTGAAGAAGTTGCAGTAACAAAATACATTGCATCAGTACCTTTACAAGTTGTTACATCTTTTGGTTGTGTATTTACAGTAATTGTTGGAGGTGCTGAAATAACTGTTTTATTTGTAGAAACAGAATTACATTGTCCAGATACAGATGCCCAATAATTACCTAATCTTTTAGGACTATCTATTGTAATAGATAAAATACTTGATCTAGTACCATCGTAAACACCATTATCAGCTAACATAACTGTATCAATTTTACCAATTGGAGCTACTGCTCTCACAGTGTCTCTAAACCATTGAACAGTTGGTTTGTAAGTTGGGTTTGAACCATAAGTACCATAAACGTGAGCTTTAAAAGTTAAACGAATTATATCACCAACATTTCCAAACATTGCCATTGGTTGCTCAGTTATCACAGTATTTTGTAGAACATCAACTATACGAGTAGCAGTAGTAAAAGTTTGAGTTGAATTTGAAGGATCGTAAGTATCTTGAGCCCAAATATTGCAATAATATGCAGCTGCATCAGAATACTGTAAAGTTGTAAATGTCAAACTTGTACGGTTTATTCTTGCAATATCTACAGGCAAAAAGCCAGTAGGTGATTCTTTAAACCATTGGTAGTAAACATCAGAAGGTGATCCAATAAATGTAACAGAACCTTGAGTAGATAACAAGTTACCAGCAGTTCCCAAACAGTTTACAACGTGTTTTGGTTGAGCTGTCTGAGTTAGAATTGCAGAAGATGGTGTAAATCCAACAAATAATGTTGAATTTGAAGATGAGTTGCTATTTACAGAATTAAAAGAAATTGCAGCAGGAAGATTAGTTGGAACGCTTTTATTTATATTAGTACCATCGCCTAATTGTCCAAACGCAGCACTTCCCCAACCCCATAAGCTATTATCAGTTTTTATTGCTATAGAATGGCTAACACCACAATCTACTTTAGCCCAATTAGTAGCTAAGCCTATTTGAGTAGGAATTGATTTATTAATAGTAGAATTATCACCCAATTGACCACTTCCATTAAATCCCCAAGCCCATAAAGTACCATTAGTTTGAGT
>JAYTXK010000328.1:0-8194 GCA_043743005.1 Ignavibacteriota bacterium | reverse complement strand
CTGATACAATTATTGATACACCTTCTGATACTTATTCAATTGCAAAAGGCAAACCTATATTATATCAAATAGATACTACAAAAAGCAATACCAATTCTGAAATAAAACTTGATACTTTAACTGTAAATTCAAGCCTTATAATTGCAAATAGAAAACCTAATGAAGAATTTTATTATTTCTATAACAAAGTTGAAATTTGTAAAGTTGGATTATCTGCCAAATCTGATACAGCAATTTATGATAAACAAAAAGAACAAATTTTATTAGTTGGTAAACCTGTAGTTTGGTATGATTCTACTCAACTAATTGGAGATACAATATTAATAACTTTAGAAAAAAACAAAATCAAACAAATTTATTCTAATCATAATGCTTTTACTGCAATTAGAAATGATACAACAAGTATTGAAAGAATTAATCAAATCATTGGAAACGAAATTTATATTGATTTCAAACAAGGAAAAATATCACAAATAAAAAGTTATAAAGATGCAAAAAGTTTATATTTTATTGAAAATGACGAAAGAGAAAATAGAGTTGCAAGAAATGGTTGTGATACTATATTAATTGATTTTGATTTTGATGGTAAGCCAGATAATATTACTTGGTTAGGTAGTAATAATGGCGAATACTTCCCCGAAAATATTATTGGAAACAATATCAAACAATACTACTTACCTAAATTCAATTGGATTGAAAATAGACCACATAGAAAAATATTCTCCTACAAAAGGTAATTAAAAAAAAATTAATTATTATTATCAAAGTTTTTTAATTGTCAATTTCCTATAATAATTTTTATTTATCAAATTAAAATATTTTATTATAATTTTCGTTTAAATTTGAAATAATTTTGAGTAAAAAATGAATTTTCAAAAACTAACCTTAAAATCTCAAGAATCTTTTCAAACATCACAAGAGATAGCATCAAGTTATAATAATCAAGCATTGGAGCCCGTGCATTTGCTTGCTGCTCTTATCCAAGATAATAATGGAGTTGTACCTCAAATTATGCAAATGATAAGTGCAAATCTAAACTTAATAAAAATTAAAATCAATGATTTATTAGAAAAATTACCTAAGATTTCAGGTGATTCAAGCCAATATTATCTTTCTCAATCAACAAATACTATGTTTGATTTAGCATTTAAATCAGCAAAAGAATTGGGTGATGAATTTGTTTCTTCCGAACATATATTAATTGGAATGGTTCAATCTAAAAGTGATGTAGCAGAACTTTTAAAAGATCATTCAATTAACAAAGATTCTATTCTAAAAGTTTTAAAAAATATTAGAGGTACAAAAAAAGCTAATTCTCAAAATGCTGAAGAACAATATAATGCTTTGAAAAAATACGGCAGAATCTTGAATGATGAAGCAAAAGCTGGGAAAATAGACCCAGTAATTGGAAGAGAAGAAGAAATCAGAAGAGTTTTGCAAGTACTTTCTCGTCGTACTAAAAATAATCCTATATTAATTGGCGAACCCGGTGTAGGCAAGACTGCAATTGTAGAAGGTATTGCTCAAAGAATAGTTTCAGGAGACGTTCCAGAGAGCTTAAAATCAAAAACAGTTGTAACACTTGATATGGGTTCACTTGTAGCTGGTACAAGTTTTAGAGGGCAATTTGAAGAAAGATTGAAAGCAATAATAAAGGAAGTTACAGATTCTGAAGGTGAAATTATACTATTTATTGATGAAATTCATACTTTAATTGGTGCAGGTGCAACATCTGGCAGTATGGATGCTGCAAATATTCTAAAACCTGCTTTGGCAAGAGGAGATTTACATTGTATTGGTGCTACTACTTTGAATGAATATCAAAAATATATTGAAAAAGATGCAGCTTTAGAAAGAAGGTTTCAGCAAGTATATGTAGATCAACCAAGTGTTGAAGATACAATTTCTATATTAAGAGGATTGAAAGAAAGATATGAAGTTCATCACGGAGTAAGAATTAAAGATGATGCAATAATTTCGGCAGCTGAGTTGTCAAATAGATATATTACAGATAGATTTCTTCCAGACAAAGCAATTGATTTGATAGATGAAGCAGCAAGCAAATTAAGAATAGAAATTGATTCAATGCCACAAGAGCTATATTTAATTGATAGGAGAATTATGCAATTGGAAATTGAAAAGCAAGCCTTAATTAGAGAAATTCAAAATTAAGTTAATTATTAAATAAAAAAGCGTAACCAAATTAATGATTACGCTTTTTTAGAGTCGGAGTTACAGGATTCGAACCTGTGGCCTCTTGGTCCCAAACCAAGCGCGCTACCGGACTGCGCCAAACTCCGATATTTATTGAGTTTGTTCTTTAGATAGCTACAAATTTAAGAACTATTTTTGAATTATACAAGTATTTTCTTGATTTTTGATAAAATGAACATAATTAATTGTCATTTACAATACTTGCTACTCTGCTATCTCTTCTTTGTTTTGCTAATTTTCTTAAATCAACTACCCTATCTGCTTCATCTACAATTTCAACTCCAAGAATTGTCTCCATAACGTCTTCCATTGTTAGCAATCCATCTACCCCACCATATTCGTCAACTACAATAAAAAGATGCTGTCTCTTCTCTAAAAACTGCTCTAAAGCATTATTAAGCTCTACATTATCTGGAATAAAATATATTTTTCTCGAAAGGTCTTTAATTTTTTTATCCATTTTGTTATTTAAAGCAGAATACAAAATATCTTTAGTTAATATATAACCTACTACTTCTTCATCTAAAGAGTCGCCTGACCAAATTGGTATTCTTGAATATTGTTTAATTTCTGATAAATTAATAACATCACCAATTGTTTTTTCAGAATTCAAACTAAAAACAACAGTTCTAGGTGTCATCACATCTGAAACATAAACATCTTTAAAATCCATAATGTTTTTCAATAGTCTGTATTCATCTGTGTCTAATGATCCTTCTTCATGTGCAGATTCAACCAAAGCATTTATTTCGTCTCTTGAAGCCTCTAAATTTGACTTTCCACCTATGAACTTGTTGATTTTTAAAATTGCATTGAAAAATGGTTGATTAAAATAATTTAAAAATGATATTATAGGTAAAAAAGTTGAAGACAAACTATCAGCTAATCTCATTCCTAAGGCAAAGAAAAAAGTTCTTAAAAATAGAGTGATTATAAAAAATAATATAACATATAAAAACTCATATTGCATTAAAATATGATATTGAAATAAATTGTAATTTAGAAAAAAAATTGATATAAAATAACTAACAAATTCTAAAATATATAAAGCACTACTTTTTTCGTCAAATCGGTGTTTTAATTTTGATAAACTTTCGATTTTATTATATTTTTTTTCAGTTAATTCATTTAATTTATCTTGAGATAAGTTTGATATTATTGCAGTTAAAAATGAAATAAAAATGCCAAAAACTACAAATATTATAGCTAATAAGGAAGCAATGTCCATTTAGGTTTAGATTGTCCAATCTATATGTTCAAAAAGAAATGCAATATAAGGTAATTTTATAAAATAAAAAAGCCCAACTTAAATAAAGTTAGGCTTTTAAAAAAATAAAACAATTTCAAATTAAAGTGTAATATTTGCTTCATTAAGTAAATCATCGTAAGATTTTCCAGATTTATTTCCTGAAAGTACATCTTTTAATACATTTGACAAATCAATTGAATTCAAATGATGAATATTAAAAGTAGATAAAAGTCTTACTTTAGCAATTAATAATTTTTCTTCAATGGGTTTGCTCAAAAAGTCATCTGCACCAGCTTCAATTGATTTTAATTGATTTGCCACATCATTAAGTGCAGTTACAATAACAACAGGAATATGTCTTGTCTTTTCATTTTCTTTCAATCTTCTAACAGTTTCATAGCCATCCATACGAGGCATCATTACATCTAATACTACTGCATCTGGCATTGCTTCTTCAACTTTTTCAAGGCAATCTATACCATCATAAGCTTCACGAGCTTCAAAACCATTAGCTTCCAAATATCTACGCATTAATTTGGTAGTAATTTTGTTGTCATCTACAACTAAAATTTGTGCTTTTCTCATTATTATCTCTTTATGTCTTTTTATATAAAACAAATTTAAAAAATTATAATCATTTTCCAAACAAAAATAAAGAATTTAATACAAATATTATCTTATTTACAAAATTCTTATAATAAATTTTAATTTCTACTTTATGTTTACAATAAATATTCAATATATTTAAACCTCTTTAGAAAGAGCTATTACCTTAATCACAATTTACTTTTAAATAAAATAGGCTATTCTACAAAATTGTAAAACAACCTATAATATTAATACATTTAGATGACATTACTTAGTTATTACTAAATCTTTGACATCACTAAAAAATCCGGAAGTCATTCTGATTTTGTATTTACCAGAACCCAATTTATCAATCATTACTTGAGCAGAATATTCACCCGGTTTTACATATTCATTTATTGCAACAGCAACAACTTGTCCTTGTAAATTCAAAATTTCAATTCTTGTAAATGATTCAACAGGTACAGTATAATTTAATTCAAATGTAGAAGTTGAAACTGGGTTTGGTGCAACATTAGATAAATAGTAACCTCCACCTACACCAGGTAGCTCAATTTTTCTTATACCAAAGGCACATACTGTATAAGATATTTTATTTAGAATAGTGCTTGGAACTACACAAGTGGATCTTATATTTCCATTTCCTAATACAATATTTGAAATCAAAGGAGTATATGAGTTAGTATTTGAAAGCAAATTAGAAACAGCTAAATTAAATAAAACCCCATTTTTGTCAATAATTTGAGCTGCACTTGATTTACCAATTACTTGAATCAAAACTGAATCAGTCGCTTTTGGGTCAATTTCTTGTGATGTTGTTAATGTCCAATTGTTATTTAATGCATTGCCTACTGTTGCAATTGGATTGCCTGTTATTTTAGCTGTCAGCCATGATTTGTTTACTTTCAAAGTTACTTCAAAATAATCAATTGCAGCATCTGTAAATACATTTGGACTTAATGCTTGAGCATCAAAGTTAATATTTACTGGATATTCAAAAGGTACTCCTGGTAATTTATCAGAAAATTCATTTGTTGATAAAGTAATTGGAATTTTGAAAGTATTAGCTTTAATTACAAAGTCTATTGCAGGAACATCTGTAAAGTAAATTCTATATGTATTTGTAATATTACCTGATACTCCAGTTATTCCATAAGTTAGTTGTAATTCACCATTTGCTAAAATTACTTTGCCATTTGGAATAATTCCACCTAATAATCTAAATGCTTTTCCATCACCAGAAACCAAACTTATGCTATCAATAGTTAATTGTTCTGTAGCACTTGTATTTTTAATTTTAATTATATCAGTTGGTGTATTACATAATAAAACATTTCCAAAATCAATATTATTAACCGTAGCACCACGTAAGAAACCCACCCCATATACTTTACCATCAGTATTTAATATATCATGAGGTGCTGTATTATCTGCTTTCTGTTCACCAGCATCAGATGAAATATCAAATGTAATTTTTCTTAGTCCACTTGCAGTTGGTCTAAATCTAACATAAAGAGTTTCAGTTGAATCTTGAGGAATAGTAATAGGGTTATTTGCATTTGCTCTCAACCAAGTTTTACCTCCTTTAATGATTTCAAAATAGTCAGTATTATCCCCTCTTGGAGTAATACCATAAATATTTAATTCATGAGGAGTAGTTTGAGTAACATTCTTAATTTGAACAATTCCTTCAGTCATAACACCTTTAGTTTGATGATCAGTTTTTCCATCAACAAGCCAAGAAGGTGTAAATGTATAAGATGAAACACTTAAGGATGGTAAATAAGCTATACCATTTAAAGTGCCTTTTACTGCTCCATCTGGAATGTTATGAACTGGATCAACAATGCAAATTACAGCATTTGTATGATTTCCAACAGTTTGTGGATTGTATTCAACAGGAATAGCAATCATAGTATCAGCAGATGCAACTCCAGTTTGCTGAACAATAATTGGGCCTCCATCAAATCTATTTGCTAATATTTTGAAATTAGGATCTGCTACATTTTGCAATTTGATTTTTTCTATAGTAACAGGTGTTGAACCTAAATTTTTAATTTTAACAAAACCATTTCCATTTTTACCATTTATAGTATTTATTGATTTTAATCTAACTGGATCCCATGCTTCTGAAGAAATAATAGGACCTGGTTTTACAACATTTACAGTCCAAACTGAAATATCTTTTCCAATAGCATTATTAGTTGTAAACTTTACATTTTTTGTAAATGAACCAGTTACTGGACTCATTACACAAATATCTTCTAAATAGATAGTTTTTGTAGGAGCTACTTTAAAAGGAAATTTGTAATTTATTGTTGCTTGTGATGACAAAGTAAATGGTAATAATTGTGGATCAGTTTGGTCAATTCCTGAAATTAAAAGTGTATCAGTACCATCATTTCTAATTAATAAACCACTTCCTAATGCCTTTTTACATCTTGTTTCATTTACTACTTGAGTACCAGCATCAAAATCTTCTACATATATTCTTGGTAATACACCTTTTCCGATAACAGGGAATTTATGAGTAAGACAACTTGTCTCAATTATTAAAGAATCCAAGTCCATTTTAATAGGAATTGTAACATATTCTTTTGTAGGAGTATATTTCAATTTAATTATTTTAGTAGTTCTTGATGGTAATAAAATCACACCATTTGGATCTAATTGATTTCCATCAGTAATTGTAAAAACTGAACCATCTTGTAATTTTATTGATTTAATTGTAATCAAACTATCTGAATTACTAATTACTTGAACTGATAATTCTTTAGAAGTTGTGCCAACTCTTTGGAATTTGAAATCTATTGGATTAGGATTAATTGTAATACTATCTGCTTCATATCTAATAGTGAAAGTAGTATCATTTGCTGCATAATCAGTTACAGTTAATGTAATCAAACCATCTTTGTATTTGTTTTTAACCTTTACTTTGAAATCAAATTTATGATTAGCAGGCTCAAATACTGTTGCATTATCTACAAAAACAGTGTCAACAAAGTTATAAGTTTTAGTTGTATCAGTTGAAAAAGTTGGAAGATTATCAACTCCAGTATCAATTTGTCTTGGATCATCTCCTTCAGCTCCATCTCTCAATTCAGTAGCATTTACAGTATATTCTCCACATTCACCTTTAGGCTTACAAACTGGTGCTAATGTATCGTGTTGACCTACTTTTCTAAAAGCCGTAGCAGCGGGCCATGAATATGAATCGTTTTGTGAATAACCATATATATATCCACCAAAAGGTGTGTTACCAAAAATTTGATGTGCACCTTTTTCTAGTTGTATAGATCCCCAAAATAAATCTGTACCGGGTATATTTTGTTGTAAAAACCCAGAAACTAAATTAACAACTTTTTTACCATCTATAATAATTGAATTTAATAAATCGCTATTTCTTTTTGGATCAACAGTATCGCCAATAGCAATAATATTAAAGAAATTATTATTGTATTCATTTACACTACTTTTGTTATACGGAGTTTGAAATACTGTTCCAGTAGTAAATTGCTCTCTTGGTACTACTATTACCATATCAGGGTCCCACACACTATTTCCACCATCCCAATTAGATGAATAAGTGTATTGCATAACAAATCCTGGTTTATCAAATATAAATGATGAAGTACCACGTACTGATGGGAAATTATGTGGATAAGTTGCTTGTATATCATTATATTCTTCAAAATCTCCAGCTTTTCTTAAAATTCTGGTATCATTACCTAATATTTGTTTAGTTTTTCTATCATACCATTTTACATTTATAGTTGTGTTTGGCTCTGATGCAATAACTCTGAAATAATCTCCCATATCTGTTTTTCTATCTAATTCAACAGAATAATATTTTTGTCCCCATGCTTGAACAGGGGGCAACATTTCAATCAAATTATCTCTACCATTTGTAACAATGGTAACAGGAATCATACACCTTTCGTGAAAAGAAATCATGCCAATTTTTTTGTTAGATGTTATTTCTGAACCAGATAAATCGAATAATCCTCTTGTTTTGGCATCACCTCTTACCATATAAACTTGACCTTTGCTCAGAGTAACTCTTAATATATTCCCAATTTTAGAGCCTCTATCTGTTGTAGCAAAACCCTCACCTCTACCTTTTAATTGAATAGTTACTTTAGT
>JAYTXK010000327.1:0-3473 GCA_043743005.1 Ignavibacteriota bacterium | reverse complement strand
AACATTTGGAATTGAGCTAACTACAACACCATTTTGACTAAGTTTAGATTTTATATTTAATAAAGTATTATATGGATCTTCCAAATGTTCTAAAATATCATTGAATATAATGCAATCAAAATAATTCTCTGGAAGTGTAGGAATAATGCCATTCAAATTGCCAATCAACACATTATCTAATCTTGTTTTTGCAATTTCTCCAGATATATTATTCAATTCAATTCCCCAAATTTCAGTATTTGATCTTTGTTTTAATTGAAAACTAAATTTGCCTTCGCCACAGCCAACATCTAATATTTTAGCAGCGTCAACTGGTATAAATTTCAACATTTCATGGCGATTTTGAATATAATATCCATCAGTTTTAATTGCCATATCAGTCAAATTATTATTTAGAGACATATATACCTTAATTTTAATTTTTTTTGAATTTGTAAAATTATCAAACACAATTTAATTAGATTTTTGTATTCAATTATCCAAATTTTAAAATTGAGTCTTAATAATATCAAAAAAGATACTTTGCATATTAAAAAAAAAAAACATATTTTGTTTTTATACTTATTCCCCAAAAGCAGCATAAAAAATGAAAATTGAAAACAAACATAGTGATTACGCTTCATTAGTGCCACGATTGGGCTTATTTACAACTTTATCTCTTGTAATAGGTGCAGTTATCGGCTCTGGTATATTTAAAAAGCCAGCTCTAATGGCTAATGAACTTGGCTCACCAAAATTAATAATTGCAGTGTGGGTAATAGCAGGAATTGTAACTTTATTTGGTGCCTTGACTAATGCAGAAATTGCAGGTATTATAACTGCAACTGGTGGTCAATATATATTCTTTGAAAAAATGTATGGTAAATTTTTTTCATTTCTTTATGGTTGGGCTATATTTGCAGTTATCCAAACAGGCTCAATTGCTTCAATAACTTATGTATTTGGAGATTACTTTCAAGCATTAGTTCCACTTTTTAGATTTTCTCGGGAAGTAGAACTTTCATTTATTCTTCATATCCCTTTTATTGGCAATATAATGCCATTGGAAAATATTGGAGTAAAATTGGTTACTATGTTCACTATATGTGTACTCACATTTATTAATTATTTTGGAGTAATGTTCGGTGGTGGGATAGCTGGATTTTTTACTTCAATGAAAATAGTAGCAATGCTAGTTTTGGTTGGTTTTGGCTTTATGTATTCAGGTGGCACTATTAATAATTTTACCTCTGAAATAAGTAATTTCCATTATGCAGGTGGAGCATTTGCTGGTTTTATAGCAGCACTTTCTGGTGCTTTTTGGGCTTATGATGGTTGGAATAATATTACTTATATTGCTGGAGAAGTAAAAAATCCACAAAAGACAATTCCATTAGCTTTGTTTGTTGGTACAATTGTCATTATATTTATTTATTTATTAATCAATTTTGCTTATCTATATGTAATGCCAATTTCTGAAATGTCAAAATCAACTTTGGTAGCAGCTGATGTTGCCAGAAAAGCAATTGGAAATTTTGGAGCTGGATTTGTTACAATTGCAGTTCTGGTTTCTACTTTTGGCACTTCCAATGGTACAATTATGGTAAGTGCTAGAGTTTATTTTGCAATGGCTCGTAAGGGTCATTTCTTTAAAAATATTGGTTACATACACCCAAAGTATCTAACTCCTGCTAATGCACTTATTTTGCAAGCATTTTGGACTTGTGTACTTGTATTAAGTGGTACTTTTGATACTTTAACAGATATGTTAATATTTGTTAGTTGGATTTTTTATGCAATTGGTGCTTATGGTGTATTTGTATTAAGAAAGAAAATGCCTGATGTAGAACGCCCATACAAGGTATGGGGCTATCCTTATGTGCCAATAATATTTATAGTTTTTGCAAGTGCTTTTGTGATTTTAACTCTATGGAATGATATTTCTTCTTATGTAAATGGGCAATCTCAAATAATTAATTCTATTTTTGGTCTATTATTAGTAGCTATTGGAATTCCATTTTATTTGTATTTTGAAAGAAAAAGTTTGAAAGGCGACAAAGAGTCGTAGTTTAGTTAATTAAGGAAAGGAGTTTGTGCTATGGCAGCAGAAATTATGATGATTCACTCCGTTACTCCGGAGATGAGAAAAATAGATGCAGTGGTTGCAGCAATAAAGAACGGGGCTGTAATCTTATACCCAACTGATACTGGGTTCACTCTTGGGTGCGATTTGTCCAACAAAAATGCAATTGAAAAAATAAGGCAAATTAGAAATTTAGATTCAAATAAATCAATGACTTTTTTATGTGATTCACTATCGAATGTTTCTGAGTTTGCTAAAGTATCAAATGTAGCTTATCGTACTATCAAAGGGTTAATTCCTGGTCCTTATACATTTATATTACCTGCTTCAAAACTTGTACCAAAGTATGCTCAAGACCCTAAAAAGAACACTGCTGGTATTCGTGTGCCTAATAATGTGCTATCACAATTACTTTTAAAAGAGTTAGGTAATCCTCTTATTTCTATTAGTGCAAAAACTGATGGTTTATTTGAGCCAGATGAAATTATTGAAAGCTATGCTAAATTAGTTGATATAGCCGTTTCTTCTGAATCTTATTCATTTGTTGGTGAATCTACAATAATTGATATGACAAGCGATACAGACCAATTTGAAATAATTAGAGAAGGTGCTGGGCTCAATAAAGCTAAAGAATTTATGATTTAAACTACTTTAAGTGGTTTTTTCAAATTATAAATGTTATAATGTTCAATTACATTTTGCAAGCTCCATAGAAATATGGAGTTTATTTTGTTAATTTAAACATTTCTCCTTTACCACTTAATAAATGATTTTATTTCATTATTGATATTAATATAATACAATCCAGATGAAAGATTTTCAGTATTTACATTAATAGCTTTTGCACCTATTTGCAGTCTTTTTGATAGGATTTCACGACCTGATATATCAAATATTTGCAAATCTGATTGAGTAGAAACATCACTATTTAATATAATATTAATATTTTTAAAAGAAGGATTGGGGTTAATAGTAAATGAATTTATATTTGGTTTTTCTTCAACTATTCCTACGTAAATAGACTTTGTATAATCAGAGGTATAAATACCTTTATCAGTTCCTACATATAGAATAGTATCATTTAAGAAAATAGTGTTTATGTTTAAGTTACTTAGCACACCAGTTACATTATAAAATCTATTGAAATTCAATGTACCACTATAAAATATATCTGTATATATATTATTATCTTTAGTTATAAGAAAAACATTCCCATTATTTACAGTAGTTACAGCCTTAATACCAGTTTCAGCAAATTGAGAGTCATCTAATGCCCAACTTTTACCATCAAATGTGAAATATAATCCTGCATTCGTGCATGCAAAAAGTACAAAACTGTTGTCAGTTTCACTTGCGTATAATGAATTTATTTCAATATTTTTCATTTTAGTATTAAATTCAGTCCAGCTAA
>JAYTXK010000326.1:0-2405 GCA_043743005.1 Ignavibacteriota bacterium | reverse complement strand
TTTTAACATTTCTCAATAAATATTCCAAAGATTTTTTAAAATTATCAAAACTTTCTTTTTCAATCTTTTCATTTTCTAAGTTTTTCGGGAAGGAGGATTTTATGTCTTTTTTAATTAAAGTCAGCATTTTAATACCTTTGCAATACAATTAAGCAAATTAATAAATATATAATTGTTTTTAAAACAAACTTCTAAACATTTACAAATATAAAAGTTAAAGCGACAGGCAAAATGCTAACACTTGATTTCTCCCTTATGGTCGAAATGACAGGAAAAACACTTTGGCTTCTCGCTTGGGGTCAATCGACCCTTCGGAGTGACGAAGACAAAAAGAAAAAACTAATGCAAGTAAAATCCTGAATCAAGACACAATTGTGTCAAGTTCAGGATGACAAAGAAAAGAAAGTGGGGGGTTGAAGCATGTTCAATCCTTTTTTAATTTGCGAAAATAAAGCCTAAATTATCTCTATAAAATATATTTACTTAAGTCGTTATTTTGAACAATAGCAGATAAGTTAGCTTTTACTAACTTTTCATCAACTGTAATTTTAAATTTCTTTAAATTATCAGGTGCATTAAATAAAGTTTCTTCTAATAAAGTTGTAAGGATAGTATGCAGCCTTCTGGCACCAATATTTGTAACTTCGTCATTGACATAAGCAGCAGTTTTTGCAATTTCTTTAATTCCACTTTCTTCAAATATTAGCTCTACACCCTCTGTTTTCATCATTGCTTGATATTGTTTTATCAAAGCATTTTCGGGTATAGTTAGTATTTGTACAAAGTCTTCTTCACTAAGTGAAGTTAGCTCTACTCTAATTGGAAATCTACCTTGAAGCTCTGGAATTAAGTCAGATGGCTTTGCAACATGAAAGGCACCAGAAGCTATAAAAAGCACATGCTCTGTTTGAACAGCACCATATTTTGTATTTACAGTAGAGCCTTCAACTATTGGAAGCAAATCCCTTTGAACACCTTCTCTCGAAACTTCAGGACCATTGCCAGTAGCTCCACCTTTAGTAGCTACTTTATCAATTTCATCAATAAATATAATACCAAGATTTTCAACTCTAAATAGTGCATCTTTAATCACAACATCCATATCAATTAGTTTATCAACTTCTTCTTTATGAATAATTACTTTTGCGTCTATTACTTTTAGTTTTCTTTTTTTCTTTTTCTTTGGAGCAATATTGCTAAAAATTTCTTGAATATTCATTCCCATTTCGTCCATACCAATTGGACCAAGAATTTGCATACTCGCTGAATTATCAGAATTTAGTTCCACTTCGATTATTCTATCATCAAGCACACCATTTTTGAGCATAGCTCTAAATTTTTCACGAGTTCTATTATTCTCTTCAATTTCATCATCACTTGTTGTATCAAATGAAGGGCTTTTTTTGACTGGTGGAATTAGTATATCTAAAAGTCTATTTTCAGTATTTAATTCTGCTTCAATATTTTTTAAAGTAATATGTTCATCTTTTACCATAGCAACAGCTTTTTCAACCAAATCTCTAACCATTGATTCGACATCACGCCCAACATATCCTACTTCAGTGAATTTTGTTGCTTCAACTTTAATAAATGGAGCCCCAGCAAGTTTGGCTAATCTACGTGCTATTTCAGTTTTCCCAACTCCGGTAGGTCCAATTAATATAATGTTATTAGGCATTATTTCGTGTTTGATATTATTATCTACATTTTGCCTTCTCCATCTATTTCTTAGAGCAATAGCGACAGCTTTTTTGGCAGCAGTTTGACCAATAACATATTTATCTAATTCAGCAACTATCTGTCTTGGAGTTAATTGATGAGACTGAGGAATTTCATTGTTAATTTTTTTACTTTCATTAATTTTCAATACTTTAGCTTTTGCCATTTTATTTATTTCCTTCAAGTTCTTCAATTGTAATATGGTCATTAGTATAAATACAAATTTCTGCAGCAATTCTTAAAGATTCTTCTACAATATCTCTTGCTGATAATGATGTGTGTTTATGCAAAGCACGAGCAGCTGAAAGAGCATAAGAGCCACCAGAACCAATTGCTATAATGCAGTCATCTGGTTCGATTACGTCGCCAGTACCACTAATTAGTAGTGCTTGATTGCTATTCATTACAACTAACATTGCTTCAAGTTTGCGAAGGTATCTATCAGTTCTCCAATCTTTAGCAAGTTCAATAGAAGCACGATACAAATTACCTCTATTTGCTTCTAATTTTTCTTCAAATTTGCCAAGTAAAGTAAAAGCATCTGCAGTTGCACCAGCAAAACCAACCATTATTTTATCTTGATATACTTTTCTTACTTTCTTTGTATTATGTTTCATTATAGTATTTCCTAATGAAACTTGACCATCTGCACCTAATGCTGCTTTTCCATCTTTTATCACCCCAAC
>JAYTXK010000325.1:0-2249 GCA_043743005.1 Ignavibacteriota bacterium | reverse complement strand
GTAAATAAATGATCACCCCAATTCATATTTACAGCAAAATATATAGAATCTTTAAATTTAATAATATTTGATATTTCATTTTTATTTCCTAATGAAACTGAGCTTGTCATAAATGATTTACAAGTATCTTTACTAAAAATAATGTTATTTTTGTATTGAGTTGAATCTAATGTATATGATTCTTTTAAATAAAAGAAATTACTATTCTCATCAAAGAAATTATATCCTAAAAAAGTAGAACTATTTGAAGTAGAAGGAGTTTGTAATAAATTAATTGGTATCCAAGTAGCCCCTGCATCAAAAGTTTTATAAAATTGTCTATAATCAGTAAAAGCTAACCCATAATTTTCATTTATAAAATTAATTCTTAAATTATAAGACTTTCTATTTAAATTTGATATTAAATCCCAATTTCTTGAATTATTATTAGATTTTAAAACTAATTTATCTAACCCAACTGCAATAATATGATTTGAATCAATTTCAAGTATTTCCCTAATATCTAAATTTTCAATATAACAATTAAAATTAAAATTATTTTCAACATTCGAATTAAAATTAATTCCATCTTTTGTTATTAAAGATAAAGCTTTTTTGTTTGCATTAATTGAATATATATTATTAGAACTAAATATTAATTTATTTTGCTTAATATTTATCAAACTATCCCATTTAACTCCATAGTTAACTGATTTCATTAAAATACTATCTTTTATTATGTATAATGATCCTTTAAAGTCTATAAATTGATTTGTTGAAAATTCTAAGTCAGTATCTATAAGTTCAATTTCCTTGTTTTTTGTATTATACTTTATTATTTTATGTTGTAAAGTTGGGATTACTATAAATTCATTAATGATTGTAAAATCATTAAAATTCAATGAATTGTCTGAAAAAATCAATTTACTTTCTTTTGAAGTAGGATTAAAATTATATATTTTTGAATTTGAACTAAAGTACAATAAATTATCTTTTACTTTAAATCTTGAAATCTGATAATTTTGATTATAAATTAATTTTATATTAAAAGATTTAAGTTTTAAATCATATAATATTTCATATAAATTTGAATTATTAAAAGATTTTGCATAACCAAATAATTGGTTTTCAATTTTTCTTAAATAAATAAAATCTAATGAGTCTGTAACACTTTCATGTTTCCATGTAGAAGTATTATCTTCAGAAATCAACAAGCTACCATTTGATCCATATAAAATAGTTTTTTCATTATCTTGAATTATTCCATTTAAATCTATGTTTAATCTAGTAAAATTACTTGTATTTAATTGAGAAAATAATTCCAAATTAAATACAAGTATTAATATTAAAGTTGTTTTCAACTTAATTACATCCAATTGCAAAGCAATCTGTTTCATAAATATATGCAAGCACAGTAGGATGCATTGTAGGTGATGCTGTATTGGAACAATTTACATTTCCATATAAATCATTTCCAAGTCTTGTAACTTTGACGTTTGCAATACCATTAATATATTCAACACAGGTAATATAATGAACTAAACATTCTGCATATGTTTCATTGCAAGGCTGTAAATAAGTTTCGGTAGTATTTGCATTATAAACCATTTTTTGACATGGAGTTTTTGAAATATCATAATATAAAACTCCACCTCCATTTGCACAATCAGGAGGGTAATACCCATGTGCAGCCATATGTTTAATTACTTCGTTATCTATATGATTCCAAAAATTTGGATCTTGAAATGCATAAAAACTAATTGAATCACACGGAGGAGTTGTATAATAATATACTTTGTCATAAGTAACTTTAACAACTCCACTAGGTCCCCTCGAGACACATATATACAACACAAAAGTGCAACCATTATAATATACATTAAAACTATATCTATCACATGGTATAGTAGTAGTTTGGGAAATACTATTTTCGTAACTAATAGTAAATAAAATAAGAAGTAAAAGAACTGAAAAGATAAACTTTTTCATATAAATCCTATAAATATTAAAAAAAAAAGAGGCATTTCAACTTAATTACTTTCAGATTAGGTATCACCAAACACCAATGAATGAAGTAAAAAAGAGAAACGCCCGATTTCTCGGGCGTGTCTTCTTAACGTTCCATTCATTTAAAATTGGTGATTTTAATCTGAAAACGAATATAAGACTACGCTTAATAATTATGTATAAACTAATAACATTATTGAAATAAAATAATGCCTTGTAAATTTATTTATTTCAAATCTAACATAAAAAATATTTAAATCAAA
>JAYTXK010000324.1:0-4096 GCA_043743005.1 Ignavibacteriota bacterium | reverse complement strand
TTTTAACCAGATTGGAAGATTCTTTTGATTTACAAAAATCTTTCGTATCTAATGCTTCACCTGAACTACGAACTCCATTAACTTCAATAATTGGTAGTTTGGAAGTTGTGCTTTCTAGAGATAAAAGAACTAAAGAAGAATATATTGAAGTTTTAAATAGTATATTAGTTGGCTCAAGAGAAATGAAAGACTTGCTAAATGAACTTCTGATGTTTGCTCAATCAAGTATTTATAAAGAATCGAATTTTAAAGAAGAAATAAGACTTGATGATATGCTTTTAGATGCTGCAAATGATTTAAAAATTAAATACCAAAATGCTGAGATACAAATTGAATTTTTAAATTTACCTGATGATTCAGACTTGCTAAGTATTTGCGGCAATAGACAACTACTATTAGTTGTGTTTTTAAATCTAATGGATAATGCACTTAAGTATTCTGATTTAAAGCCTATTAAATGCACTTTGGATTTCAAACCAAATGGTATTGAAATAAAGTTTATTGATAAAGGCATAGGTATTGCAAGTTTTGATATAAACAAAATATTCCAACCATTTTATAGAGCTGAAAACGCAAGAGAAAAGCAAGGACAAGGCATAGGATTAGCTTTAATTGATAAAATTCTTGAAGCACATAAAGCTCAAATTACTGTTTTATCTGAAATAGGTATCGGAAGTTCTTTTACTATCTTCTTCCCTAAATCATTGATTTACCAATCAAACAACTTATAGTTTCTTTTTTAATAATCAAAAAAACAAAATTTACATAATATTTATTAGAGCTAATTATATAATATATTATCTCTATCATAAATTCTTGGCAAAGCTTTTGTATTACAATGTATATAAACATAAAATTAGATACAAATATAGCTGATAATGGCGAAAAATAAACAACTACAAGCCTTTAATGATTCCAACTTTGGACAGATGGCTAATAATGGTATGGGTATAGTCAATAAAAACAAAGACGTTTTGCTTGCTCTTGGTATTTTGTTGATTTTAGCATTATTGATTGTGCCTTTGGCTCCAATTGTATTAGATTTGTTTTTAGCAGTTAGTATTGCACTTGCAGTTATGGTACTTATGGTATCAATTTATTTAGTAAAACCCTTAGAATTTTCGGCTTTCCCTTCAATTTTACTAATAACCACACTATTTCGGCTTGGATTAAACGTCGCAACAACAAGATTAATACTTGGCGAAGCTGCTGCTGGAGATATTATTCACGCTTTTGGTAATTTTGTTATTTCTGGAAATTATGTTGTTGGTTTAATTATATTTATAATATTACTTGTTATAAATTTTATTGTTGTTATCAAGGGTTCAACTCGTATTGCAGAAGTTGCTGCAAGATTTACTTTAGATGCTTTGCCGGGTAAACAAATGAGTATAGATGCTGATTTGAATGCTGGATATATAGACGAACAAACTGCTAGAAAAAGAAGAGAAGAACTAACCAAAGAAAGTGATTTCTATGGTTCGATGGATGGTGCTGCCAAATTTATCAAAGGTGATGCAATAGCTGCTCTTATTATCACAGCTATAAATTTAATAGGTGGGTTTTTAATTGGAATGATTCAAAAAGGAATGGGGTTTTCAGAAGCTGTTAGCACTTATAGTATTTTAACAATTGGAGATGGACTTGTTTCTCAAATTCCAGCTTTATTAGTATCAGTTGCTGCTGGGCTGGTGGTTACTCGCTCTGGTTCTACTGAAAATTTAGATATTGAACTTGGTGTCCAATTTGGTGCAAAGCCCAAACCATTATTTCTTGCAGCTGGAACATTAATTGTTATTTCTTTACTTCCAGGTTTCCCAATGTTACCTTTTGTTGTTCTGGCTATTGGAATTGGAACTGTTGGATTCTTTAGAACTCAAACTATTAAAGATGAAGCCGAAAATGAACTTAGAACCGAGCTAGCTGCTGCCGATAAATCAACTGAACCAACAGAACTTCCAGTTGAAGATTTATTAAGAGTTGACCCAGTTGAAATTGAACTTGGATATAGCCTTATATCATTGGTTGACGAAACACAAGGTGGTGATGTATTTAAGCGTATTACAAATGTTAGAAGGCAATTAGCAACTGAGCTTGGGATTATACTTCCTCCAGTGAGAGTAAGAGATAATTTACAGTTAGAACCTGAAAAATATGTTTTCAAAATTCGTGGAAATGAAATTGCAAATAATGTACTTCACCCAAATATGCTTTTGGCAATGAACCCGGGAACTGCTGATGGAGAGATACACGGGATAAAAGTAACTGAACCCGTATTTGGTTTGCCTGCTACTTGGATTTCAATACACGAAAGAGAAAATGCAGAAATAATGGGCTATACTGTTGTAGAATCTGCTACTGTACTTACAACTCATTTAACAGAACTACTTAGACGAAATGCTGATAAATTACTTACAAGGCAAGATATTAAACATTTAATTGATAATCTTAAACAAGATTATCCTGCTTTGGTCGAAGAAGTTACAAGTGATAATCTTCCAATTTCTGTAGTTCAAAAAGTAGTTCAAAATCTTTTGAGTGAGGGTGTGCCTGTTAGAGATTTGTCAAAAATTATTGAAGCACTTTTAGATTACTATAAAGTTACAAAAAATGTTGATGTACTAACTGAGTATGTTAGACATAACCTATCTGAAACTATTAAGAAACTTTATGAAGACTCAAATGGAGTAATTCACGCCATTGGAATTGATCCTAATCTTGAAGAAAGAATGACTGCTGCTCTACAAACTGGCAATGTTGCAAGTATAAGCCCAACTATGGGACTTTCACCTGATATAGTTCGTTCAGTTCAAAATAATTTGGCAGATGTAATAGATGAAATTACAATTGCTGGCTATATGCCTATTATTATATGTTCGGCTCAAATTAGACCATATTTCTATCGTATGATTCATAATAGTTACCCAATGGTTTCTGTTATCAGTTATACTGAATTACCTTCAGATTCTGAAATTGAAATACATACATCATTAAGTGAATAATAATTCAGAATTTATACTTAGTATTTGGCATTGCAATAAGGATATATTGCATTGTTCAAAAAAGGAAATTGCAAAATGAAAATTAAAGATTACTATAAAATATTAGGTGTAGAAAGAACTTCTACAGCACTTGATATAAAAACTGCTTATAAAAAACTTGCTAAAATTTATCACCCAGATTTAAATCCAGGGAGTGTATCAGTTGCTAATAAATTTGCTGATATAACAGAAGCATATAATGTATTAGGAAACCTTGATAAAAGATTAAAATATAGTATGATACTTAGTCGTAGTAAGCAATTATTAGACAAAGTTTCTTTAGCAGATTATGGAATTCGTAATAAAACAAACTTATGACAAAATTTAATCAATATTTAAAAGTTAATAAATATTTTATATTTTTATCTTTTATTTATATTATTTTTACTTCAATTTATATATTAAGCACCCCAAAAGGTGCTTTTTTGCTATGGTTAAATTCTAATCATAATATTTATTTAGATTATTTCTTTTATATATTTACTTTTATTGGTGATGGCTTATTTGTAATTTTTTTAGTTCTAATCTTTACTCTAATAAAATACAAAAACTCATTAAACCTATTTCTAAATTATGCTTTATCTGGTATATTTGCACAGCTTTTAAAAATTGCACTTAATACTCCACGACCTAAGGCTTATTTTGCTGGGATAGCACAATTGCATTTTGTACCTTGGGTAGATGTTTATAGCACTTATAGTATGCCTTCTGGTCATTCAACTTCAGCATTTGCTTTAGCATATTTTTTAAGTACATTATTCAAAAATAAAATTCTTCAAACTATAATTTTTCTACTTGCTATAATTGTTGCAATATCTCGTATATATTTATGCCAACATTTCCCAGAAGATACTATTGTAGGTGCTTTTATTGGAACTACAATTGCAATTTTATCTGATTTCTATTTTGGCGATATGCTAAATAAAATAGAAAAATTAAATAATGGTTTATTTAGAAAGAACAAATTAAGAACACACACCTAAATCCTCTCTCAAGAGAGGACTTTAAGAAATTATACTGCAAAATCACTTTGTTATTTATCAATGATTTAGGCG
>JAYTXK010000323.1:0-2422 GCA_043743005.1 Ignavibacteriota bacterium | reverse complement strand
TAACTGGTAAGTGTATATATTCTTTGCAAGAGATTGGATATGCAGGAGTAACTAAATTCCCTTATGATTTTGAAATTCCACTACTGGGCTTATATTCTAATTTTGAGTCTTTCATATCGCAAATTATTGTTTTAGCAATTATTATAGTCTTATGGATATACAACAACAAGAATACTATGAAAGCTGCTAAAGTGTGAATTGCTCCCCTACCTCACTACCATCACAGAAATATAAATGGTTTTATTTTCATGCTTAAGCTGTATCATATAAACTCCACTTGTAGCTTTTGAGCAATCCCAAGTCAAATATCCAGAATATGAATTTAACTTATTAATCTTAATATTACTTTTATCATCTATCTTATTTCCAAATACATCAAATACATTAATTTCAGAAGCATCTATATCAAAACTCATATCCCAATATATTAATGATTTCACTTCATTAAAAGCTGGTATTGGGTATGGTGGATATGAATAGAAGTAAGTTTGGTCTTCTGATTGGGATTCGATAGAAGAATTACTACTGTTTGGAGTAAGCTTTATTAAATTGTTGTTAGGTTTACCAAAACTTGCACTTTGGAAATAAGCAACACTATTGGGTTGAGAAAATAAAATATTTAGAATTGTTTTTGTGATACCTTTGTGTATTTTCCAATCTTTAGGTTTTGAGATAATATTAGTATTTTCGTAAATAGTGTCTAAGCCAAAAAGATACATTCTGTCATTTAATAAATAATAATCTGAATTAATTCTATTATATTTTTTTGAACCTAATATATTTTCTCGTAAGTTTAAATTAATATTATATAGATACAAACTATCTAAACTATAACCACTTTTCATAATTGAATTGCCTAAAGAATCAATTTCTATACTTGAAGGAATTCCATAATCTTCAGTTATTAAAAAATGATTTTTAAATAAAGCTAATCTTGTAAAATCTGAATTAATATTAATATTATTTAATTTATCCCAATTTCTACCACCGTCTATTGACTTTACTAATTCATAATATTCCAAGTTGAATTTACCACCTATACCTAAAGTTGGATTTCTTCTATGATGTGTAACTGCATATAAGTCATCATTTTCATCATTAAATATTTTTATAAATTGTAAAGAATCATATGTAATAAATTGTAAAGGTTTACCATCTTTAAAAGAATACTGTAACGAATATCTATTATTATAAAAGCCACTATTAACTATAGTAAATAAATTCCCTTTTGATTTTGTTGTTAATGATTGTGTATTTAAATCCCCTTCACGCATTAAAGAATCAATTGAAAATTCATAAGTTTCACCAAAATCTTTTGTAACTATTTTATTTATGTCAACAAATGTACTATTTTGGCTCAAATATAAAAAACCATTTCCATTAGTATCAAAATAAAATGAATTTAAATAATTGAGTTTTAGTATTTTATTAAACTTATCATCATAAAATTGGGGTTTCCAAGTTACACAACTATCAATTGTTTTATAAATACTTCTAATGTCATTACTTGAAATAAAATACCCAATTTTAGCGTTTACAAACTTAGTAAATCCATTTTGAGAAAAATCAATAAATGATTTAATATCCCAATCCAAACCTCTATTAAATGAGGTAGCAATAAGTTTGTTTTTTCCAACAGCAATAATAGTATCTTTATTTATAAATATAAAATAAGTAAAATCATATTTTGCTATTTGCCTCTTACCAATATTTGAATTTAACTTAGTATTAATGAAATTACTACTACATTTCATATAATCAATATCAGCAACTTTTAATTTATCAATAGGATTATATGAATATTCTAAAGAATATATTTGACTATTAAAAACATTATAAACTCCAAAGGTTGAAGTTAATGCCATCCAAGTTAAACCAAAATCCTTGCTATTATAAATTGTATCATTCATTTTTATATATAAAACGTTATCTATATATTTCATTGAAGTTGGTTTAAAACAAGAATCACACAAATTTAATTTTTTAAAATTTATTGTATCAGAAATACTTGAAGAAATGTTATATTTTATTATTTTGCCAAAATCAATTGGTAAAAATATTTTGTTATCCAAAACTAAAAATTCATTTGCATAATTATTTTGATTTAAGGTAATTATTGAATTATTTATAATATTTAAATTTACATTCAATGTCATAACAGAATGGTTAGATAACAAATAAATTATGTCATTATCAATGCAAATATCAAGCAGTGTATCTTTAAATACACTGCTTAATTTCCAAGTTGTCCCACTGTCATTACTTTTGAAAATGATATTTGAAGCAAAACCATAAAACTCATTTCCACTTCTAATGATTTTTTTTATGTTATAAGCATTTCCAATGGTTTGCTGATTCCAAGTAATGCCATTGTCTTTACTTGCCAAAATAATTCCATAATTCCCATAAGTCAAAATTGTAT
>JAYTXK010000322.1:0-2902 GCA_043743005.1 Ignavibacteriota bacterium | reverse complement strand
TTTTGATAAAAAGTAAAAATCAATAATATTAAAAATGTATGTTTCAAAAATTTATTAAAAAGTGTAAATTTATTATTACAAATTAAAACAAGTTATTCTTGAAATCAAATAATTTATAAAAAATATCACACAATTCGTATTTTCTATTCTTTTTACTTTCATATATTTATACTTATTTGTAATTTTATGAAACAATTTATGTAATATGTAGTTATTATATTAAAATTTATCACTATTAATCAAAATTTATTATGAAAAATTATATAATAGTTTTCTTTTTAATTTTTATTCTAAAATTAGAATTATTTTCTCAAGATGATTTTGGAATTATCCCAGGTCCTTATTATAATGAAACTAAAGTATTAGTTTATAATAAATCTGATATTTTATTTGCTGGTACTTGGGGAGCTGGAGTTAAAAAATCAAATGATGATGGCTCTTCTTGGCTTTCTTTCAGTGCAGGGCTATCAAATTTATTTATAACTGACTTGAAAGTAGGTCCAAATAATGAGCTCTATGCAAGTACTTATGGTGGTGGGGTTTCTAAATCCATTGATAACGGACTTACTTGGGTTGATAAAAATATTGGAATATCCAATTTATATGTAAAATGTTTGTATGTACATACTAAAGATACTATATTGTGTGGTACTTATGGTGATGGTGTATTCATTTCTACAAATGCTGGTAATACTTGGGTTCAAAGTTTTAATGGGATAAACTACAGAGATGTAAGTTGCTTGATAGTAAGCTCAAATAGAGTGATAATGGCTGGTACTTATGGTGGTGGTGTATATACATCTTTTGATTTTGGTCAAAATTGGAAAAGAAATAGTGGTGGAATTACAAGTCAATATATTAACGGATTTTTTATAGCAAAAGGAACAGTTGTTAGCTGTTATACTAATGGAAGTGCTATATTTGATTCTGATAATGATGGTAAATCTTGGAGCGAATTGCTTCTTCCAGAAGATAACACTATGATTGATAATAATTTTGCTTGTGTGGTTGTAAATAAAAATTCAAATAATAAAGATTTGGTTGTTGGTACCCGTTCTCAAGGAATGTGGGTTTATAAAAGAGTAGCTTATGACAACTATGTAAGAAATTTCCAAAATAGAGGTGGTATTGGTGCTATTACTCAAAAATCAAATGGGTTGATGGTTGCTTATAGCTCAGCTGATGGATATTTAAGAAGTAATGATGGATTTTGGACTTATGATATACTTTCATCATCACCTGCTTCTTCTTTACCAGAAAATAGAGTTTATCCTTTTTCTAACAACTTAGTTTACGCAAGTAATGATAAAGGTGGCTTATTTAGGTCTGTTAATAATGGAAATTCATTTGTAAATGTACCAGGGTTTGAAACTAAAGTAGTTTCAGATGTATATGTTGGTAAAAAACATTATGCAAGTACTTTAAATGGATTATATATCTCAAATGATGGAATTACGTGGAATTTGTATTTATCAAACGATACAATACTAAGTGTTTATGAAGGTGGAACAAATGGTAGTAGAATTGTTGCTATTAAAGCCTATACAAGGTCTTTTCTTGATATGATGGGCAAACCAGCTACTCAAATAATTACCAAACTAATTAAATCTGATAATCAAGGAGTAAATTGGGATACACTTGATACTCAATTTAGTTTGGGTATGTCTGTAATCAAAAGTGTAAATAAAAATGCTGTGGCTTTTGGTGGTTATAATTCTTATAATTTATCAATTTATAGAAGTAATAACAATTTTGTTACTTATTCTGGCAAATATGATATTTTAGGTTATTTAAATTCTAGTATTGTTGACTTTTCTATTGATAAAAATAATAGCCTTTTAACTGCGAATGGTGCTGGAGTGCAGTTTTATTCTAACTCAAATGTATTAATTAGAAATGATACATTAAGATTTAATTACCCAAATACAAGCAAAACTTGTTATACTTCGCAAGTAAAAATTCTAAATGATGATACTCTTTATGTTGGTACAATGTATAATAATGGATTGTATCATACAACAAATCAAGGATTAAGTTGGGATTCGCTAAATAGAGCTTTCAATGTAGGTCGAATACAAAATATTCAAATGAATCCAGATAAAGATATATTCTTTACAACAAATGCTTTATACAGAAGTATATACCCTGGTAGTATGGGAATTCCTAAATTAAAAACTCCACTTAATCAAGCAATTAAAGTTTCTTATAAAAATGCTAGCTTTGCTTGGGATTCTTCTAAAAAAGCAGAACTATATCATTATGAATTATCTCGAGATTCTGATTTTACATATAGGGATTTAGAAGTAGTCCTAGCACCTAATTCCTATACTATAAGCAGTGAACTGCTACCAGCAACAAAATATTTTTGGAAAGTAAGAGGTAAGAATTTCGGCTCATATAGTGTGTGGTCAAATGTATATAGCTTTACTACAAGCGTTACCCCACCAAAACTAAAAACTCCAGCAAGGTATTCAACTGGAATTAAGCTTAAATCTAACTTTAACTGGAATCAAACTGAAATAGCAAGTAAAACATTTACAATGCAAATTTCTGAAGATTCTTTATTTAATAAAATAGATTTTACGTATATTACACCTGATACAAACTATTTAGTTAAAGGCTTAAAACCTTTAACAAACTATTGGTGGAGAGTTAAAACTGAAATTTCTGAGGGATGGTCTGAAATATGGAAATTTAAATCTACTCTACCAACTCCTGTATTGCAATTTCCAACAAATAACAGCTTAAAAAACAATATTGATATTAATTTTACTTGGGTAAATGTTAGTGCAGCAAATGATTATTTTATTAATTTATCTGAAGATTCAACTTTTGCTGTTAATACATACAATGGTAAAACGAGTGGATTGAGTAACCAGTTAATTGAAAATCTAAATTTTAA
>JAYTXK010000321.1:0-2080 GCA_043743005.1 Ignavibacteriota bacterium | reverse complement strand
CTTGTATTTTGAAGTTTGTAAATTGCAACATTTATATCTTGTCCATTATCTTTTACAAATTCAAAATTTTCAAAATAAAAGCTAAGTGAATTAGCAATTTCTAACCTATTAGACAAAGAATTTACAGATTCTTGTATTGAATTTATTTGACGAATTTTTCCAGATTGAATTATCTCACCAACTGTTCTATGATTTAAAGAATCTTTAAACGAAGATAAATAGTTCAATTCTTTGACATAAGTGTCCATATCTTCAAATGAAATTTTGGAATCAGATTTAATTTGATTTGAGATTTCAACTAAATTATCAGGTTTTACTTCCATTTTGAAAACAGAAGGAGTTTTATTACAAGAATATAGAAAAAAGCTAAATACTATAAAAGCTAAAAGCAAAAAATATATTTTTTTCATTAAGTTTACTCATTATTATTTTTATAATTATTCAAAAATAAGTTTTTTTAACTATTTTTGTTAATATAATTTATTAACACTCCATATCTTAATCCATGACAATTAACATAAAAAGAATTTATATTTGCATATTTTAGAGTTTCATTTAAAATTAAAGCACCAGCCAAAATAATGTCTGCTCTATTTTGATGAATTTTATATTTAGCAATTAAATCTTCTTTAGTAGTATTCTTAAGAATTTCAATACAATCTTGCAAATCCCAAATACTCATTTTATAATTATGTATTTTAGAATAATCAAATTCATTTAAAGAAAGAACCATTTGAGCTAAAGTAGTTGGAGTTCCAGCAACAGCAAATAATTCGTATTTAGTTTGAGGAAATTCAAATCCATTTAATTGGTTTTTAATATAAGAATTTATTTCTTCAATATCTTCATTTTTGATCGGTAAATCACCAATATATCTCTCAGTTAATCTAACAGCACCAATATCAAAACTTTTTCTTGATTTTGTAACTTTACCTTCACCATAAATTAATTCTGTACTACCACCACCAATATCCAAAACTAAAGTATTTTGCGAAATGTCAAGATCAATTGAACCAATAAAACTAAGTCTAGCTTCCTCTTCTCCAGAAATAATATTGATTTCAGTTCCAATTACTTTGCTTAATATAGAAGCTACATAATCTCTATTTTCTGAATCACGTAAAGCAGAAGTGCCTACAATTTCAATAATATCAACTCCTAATTGGTCAATTCTCATTTTATAAAAATTCAAAATATCTTTTGCTCTTGCAATAGCATTTTCATTTATATTTTTGTTTAAATCTACACCTTCTCCTAACCTTGCTATCAAATGGTAATCTTCAATAATGTGCATTCTACCCTTAAAATCAATTTCTGCAACAAGCATTAGTAGTGTATTAGTACCAATATCAATTGAGGCAATTTTCTTATTTTGTAACATTATATTTTCCTAAAATGAAAAGCAATCCATTCATCTTCAATTAACTCTTTTACAAATTCAAATCCATTATTTACAGCTGATTCTACTACTATATCTTTATCATATTTCAAAATACCAGAACAAACTAAATCACCTTTTGATTTATCAATTGATTTTGCAAACTTAGGCATTGATTTGATAATTAAATGAGTAAATATATTTGCTGCAATAGAATCTACTTCAGGTAGTTCATCATTTTCAATATCAATTTCTTTAATTTTAATTTTATCACTAACCCCATTAAGTGCTATATTATCAATTGAATTATCTATAGACCATTCATTATTATCAAAAGCAAAACAAGCTCTTGCACCTAATTTAATACTCAAGATAGCTAATACTCCCGTACCTGTACCAGCATCCATCCAATAACTATTTGATTTAACCAATCCATCCATCAAATTACTAACTAATCTTGTAGTTGCATGTTCACCTGTTCCAAATGACATTTTAGGGTCAATTATAATTTTTATTTCAGTTTCTAACTCATCTTTTTTCCAACTTGGTGTAATTCCAATTTTATCAGAAACTTTTATAATAGGTACATTTTTTTCCCATTCTTCGTTCCAATTCATATCTTCAACAAACTCTTCTTCTAATATTTTTGCTTCTTTAACTGGTTTTAAACATTCTATCATATCATTTTTTAAACTTTCTTTC
>JAYTXK010000320.1:0-3149 GCA_043743005.1 Ignavibacteriota bacterium | reverse complement strand
TATTTCATTATGCCTATGCCTGGCAGTCAAATGGGTGAAAATATAAATTTAGCATATTTTTTATACTCTTATAGGTGGATATTCAGAATTTTATTGGGATTAGTTGCATTATCTGGATTGAAAAGTGCTTTTCTAATCAAGTGGAAATGGGTGCCAGTAATTCCTATATTGATTTGGATTGTAATAACTTATTTATTTAATTTCAAAATGACTGCAGACCACATGTTTCTTCAGCCACAATCTTTATCTTTTGCTGGTAAGGCTGAAAATAAACTTGACAGCAATGCAATATTAATTGGAATTGAAATCAGTGGAGAAGCAAAAGCATATCCAATGAGATACTTAATTTATCACCATCAAGCAGTAGATATGATTGGTGGAAAAGAAGTGATAGTTACTTATTGCAGTGTATGCAGAACTGCAGCAGCATTTGAACCAAAAGTTGAGGGCAAAAGTGAAAAATTTCGCTTAGTTGGTATGGATCATTTTAATGCAATGTTTGAAGATAACACAACTCATAGCTGGTGGAGACAGGTAAATGGGGAAGCAATTGCTGGTGAGCTAAAAGGAAAAACCCTACCTTTAGTACATTCCATTCAAGTAAGTGCTAAAAAGTGGTTTGAACTATATCCTAATGGAAAAATAATGCAACTTGATGAAGCCTCCAAAGATAAAGTAGATTTGGTTGGTAGGTATGAAACGGGAAATGCAAGAAGTGCTTTAACTAAATCGGATACTGGCTCATGGAATAACAAATCTTGGGTGGTAGGTATTTCTATAGGAAGCAAAAGCAAAGCTTATGATTGGAATGAATTAAAGAGAAAAAAAGTAATAAATGATAAAATTGGAAGCACTCTTATTGCAATTATATTATCATCAGATGAAAAAAGTTTTATGGCTTTTGAACGTAATTCAAATGAACTAATTAGTTTAAAAAATGATACTATTTTATGTAATGAAAATAAATATTCATTGCTGGGTAAAAGTATTAATAAAACTTCTAAAGATTTGAAAGCTATTCAGGCATCTCAGGAATTTTGGCATAGTTGGAAATATTTCTATCCAAATACAGAAAAGTAAATTATTGTATTATAATAAAAATTAAAACTCACAAAAAAAGGCAAACTAAAATTAATTAGCTTGCCTTTTTTTTACCAAATCAGTAAGGGCTAATTTTTAAGAAATTCTTTTAATTTTTCTTCAATAATTCCTTCACTATACCCACTCCAAGTATATATTACTTTTTTGTTCTCATTTATAATAAAAAAAGTAGGAATGCCATGAATTCCATATTCTATTAAAGTTTTACTATTTCTACCTTTACCATCATTCAAGCTCAGCCATGTAATTGTATCTCTTTTGATTGAATTTAGCCAAGTTTCCTTTTTGAAATCATCTGAAAAACTAATAACTAAAAGAGAATCTTTGTATTTATTACTTATTGCTCTTAACTCTTTTGCTGACTCAATACAAGGACCACAATTAGCTCCTGTAAAATCTAATAATAAATACTTCGATTTAAAATCTAAAAATCTGTATGGCTTCCCATTAATATCAAAGGCTACGAAATCTTGACAAATATCTCCTAATTTTGTTACCTTACTCTTTATATAAGTTTGAATATATTCCCCATATTTACTTTTTTTAAGTTTTGGGCTAACTTTTTCAAAAAGCATTCTTATAGTGTCTAGTGAGAATAAGTTTAAATAATAGCTTAAATAATTTAAAGCATGAAATGTATTTATATTGTTTAAAATATAATATTTGATTGCAATTTCATTTAAAGAGTCAATTTTACGAATTTTTCCAATAACTAGATCCTCATTTTTTTCCTGTAATTCTGGAGTCATCGAATTTAAATAATCTAAAAGAGAATCTCTCTTTATATCATTTTCAATAGTCATTTTAGAAATATTATTATATTCTTTGTGAAATTTTGAACCAATAACATTAATATTTCTCCTAAAATCTTTTTTGTTACCTTTAATATATATATTTTCATTTCCAATATAAAGAAAGTAATAAATACATTCATTCCCAAAATTTAAATTCAAACATATTGACTGAGGTTCTGAATGTAATTTACCTTCTAAAAAAAACTTACCGTTGATTATATAAGATTTTTCAAATATATCATTTGTTTCAGGGGATTCTAAATAAACCAAAGTGCTATCTGGGAATCCTTTAACATCTCCAAAAACAGTATATCCTTTGTTTGGTTTTGATACTAATATTCCAAAAGTTAGAAAAATTAATACTGTTATCTTTTCCATTTTAAAACCTATAGTTAAGTATTTAATTGTTTCTTGAGTATTATTCAATATTACAAAAATACTCAATTAATCAATCACAAAAAAAGGCAAACCAAAATTAATTAGCTTGCCTTTTTTTTAATTTAATTCTTTAATTGATTTTCAATTGCAAGTTTTATTTTTTCTTTAGTTGCAGATCCATATCCAACTGAAGAATACTTAATTATACCATCTTTACCAATAATGAAAAAAGTAGGGAAACCACTTACATTATAGCTATCATACACATTTTTTGCTTTTGCAACAATATTGAAATTTAATTTTTTTGTTTTTGCCAATTTCAACAATGCTTCTTTTGAATCCAAAGCAAACATTCCAATTACTTCAAGATTTTTAAAATCTTTACTGAACTCATTTATATCATGCAAAGATTGCATACAAGGCGGACATCCAATTTCAGTAACATAAAGTAAAATATCTTTTCCTTTCAAATTACTTAGTTTTAATTCTTTATCTTCAATAGTTTTTTCATTAAAATCAGGAGCTTTTGTTTCTGCTTGTAAGCGTAATTTCCTATTAAAACTAGAAGCAAAAATATAATCTTTTGGAAAGAACTTTTTACTAAATAAATCCCTATTTATTTTGTTATTTTTTTTGAAATCTAAATAGAACACTTCAGTTTGTTGCACTTTAGTATCATAGGAATAGTAAAGAGGCAAATAATCTTTTTTACTAAGCACTATAATTGTAAATTTATCAATAAATTTATATCCTTCAATATTATTAATTGTAGTGTCTTTTACTAATATTAAGTTTTTTGTAGAACTTGTATCTTTAAAATATTTTATATAATAAATAATAGAATTAGGGTAAAATGCACTTCTTTTAGAAAGACCA
>JAYTXK010000319.1:0-3853 GCA_043743005.1 Ignavibacteriota bacterium | reverse complement strand
ACTTATTACAAGCAGATACCAATCCCAAAAAAGCTATAATAATTAGCATTTTAAATTTGTTATTTAAATTCATTTTTTCACCTTTTAAAATATTATTTTTTTTAAAATCAATTCCTAATATAAAATTACAAAATTAAACCATCAAGTTATTTACGATGCCTTTGTATATATTTATTATGAGTTTAAAGCCAATGTCAAGAAATTTTTAATTGGTTTTGATATGTAATACTGCTCCATAATTAAATCACTTAAATTTTCTTTTAAAATATAATTTGGCTTAAAGTTTGAAACATAATAGAATTGTTTATTTACTATCAATGGTTCTTTTGCATATATATCTAAAAATTCTTTTGGGATTTTTTTGTTTTTCTCTCCCTGAATTGTTCCAAAACTTTTTACAAAATCTTTTGCATTAATTATATTTTGGAATTCTTCTAGATTTTCAGAAATATAACTTCTTATCTTGAAAATATATTCTTTATCTGGTTGATAAGACCCTCCATATATCCCAATACCTTTATGTGAAAGTTCAAGATATATCTCAGGAGAGGTAAAATCTTTTTTACCTCCTGATGAAATTGCAGCAGAAGTATTAGACTTATAAGGTGATTTGTCGTTTGAAAATCTTACATCTCTATTAATTCTAAATATAGCTTCTTTGGCAGTCATATTTATAGTTGGGTCGTCTTCTTTTATTCTACCAATTATTTCATTTATAAATTCTATAAATGGAAGTTTTACAGTTATTTCATATCTTTTTTTGTTAGAATCAAACCATTCTTTTCTATTGTTTTTTTCGAGTTCGGAAAAAAAATCTAAAAAGTCTTGTTTAAAATAATTCATTTGATAATCCAAATTTTTATAAGAGACGATTAAGTTTAATATTATTTAATATTAATCATCAATTTCACCCAAACTCATTAAATATTCTTGAATTGGATTTAAAACGTAATCGTACCAACCAGCTTCATGCGAATCCCTTTCTGAAAGATTAGGGAACCCATTGTGAACAATTGTTAAATTTGTTTTTTCTCCATTTTCTTCTAAAGTATAATTTACTATAGATTCTGTATAGTCGTCCCAATCTGATGAATTCCAAGTAAATGTAACTGCTTTATCTTGCTCTATACCTAATACTTTACCATTTACCCAGTTACCAAATAAAGAGACAACTCCTCCTGCATAAGGCTCAAATTGTGCTTCATCACCTGACCATATTGATATAACATCAGGATTAGTTAACATTTCAAAAACTAAATCTGTAGGGCAATCAATTTCTACTTCAATTTTAATTGAATGAATCATAATAAAAGTTTCAATTTAAAAAGTTAATAATATTCAAAATTAATAAATTATTTTGAATAAAGAAACAATTAACTTAGTCTTTATTCGTAAAAGACATAAAACCGTTGGAGGTGCTTCATAAATTATTTTGAGGCTGAGAACAAACTCCTAAACCTGATCTGGATAATGCCAGCGTAGGAAAACGGGAACGCATTTCTAAAACGTTCCGTTTTTAAGATAAAATCTTTACCAACAATATCAGGCTTCAACGGGAATTAAATATTTTTTTAATTTCTTGGAGCATTTATGCAAAGTTTTATAAATACTAATAGCAAAAAGCTATTTTTAATTTCTTTTTTACAATTTAGTTTTGCTTTTAATTTACAAAGTAAAACTATTGACTCAACAAGAGTTCAAAATGTACCTGCAATTACTGTAACTACAAGTAAAGCAATCGATAGGATTTCTCCAGTACCGTTTTCTAATCTGGAAAATACTGAAATAAAGGACAAATCTCTCATTAAAGATTTGCCTCAGTTACTTGGCGAATTACCTTCAATGTTAACTTATTCAGAGGGTGGTTTGGGTGTAGGATATTCCAATTTAGTTATGAGAGGTTTTGACCAAAGACGCATTTCAGTTATGATAAATGGAGTACCTCAAAATGACCCCGAAGACCATAATGTATATTGGATAAACTTTTCTGATATAAATGAAAGTTTGGAAAGCATACAAGTGCAGCGTGGTGCGGGTTTGGCAGATTATGGTGCTGCTGCAATTGGTGGAAGTATTAATCTTACTACTTCCAACTTTGTCAATAATCCCGGTATTAGACTTTCAACAGGTAATGGTTGGCAAAATTTTAATAGTGAAAACTCTACAAATACTGTAATGTCAAAATTCAAATTTGAATATTCTTCTGGATTAGTTGATGGTAAATATGCTTTTTATGGTAAAATAGGAAGGATAAATTCGTATGGATATAGAGACCAGTCTTGGGCTAACCTAAATAACTATTTTTTATCTGCTGTTAGGTTTGATGATAACCTAACTACCCAAGTAAATGCTTATGGTGGCTCTCAAGATGATGGTCTTTCTTACAATGGCTTACCTAAAAGCTACATTCAAGATGATGCTTTGCGTAGGTCTAATTACTCATATTTTGCTTATGATAGTACTGGCAAAAACTTAAGCTATTTTGGTGTTAGAAGAAAATCAGATGTAGAACAATTTGCTCAACCACATTTTGAAATTCTAAATGACTATAAAGTTAATAATAATCTAAGTTTCAAATCAACTCTTTTCTTTTATTCAAGTGATGGATTTTTTGATTATGCAGGTGGGGATTTTTATAATCCATCATTGCTAAACATTGACTCAATAAATGGTTTCCCCAAGACTGACTCTGTCAAAAACACTACCATAAGAGGATATGTTAGCAACAAGCAAGGAGGTTGGATACCTAAAATGATTATCAAACATGAAAATGGTGAATTGATAGCTGGTATCGAAATGAGATGGCACCGATCAAATCATTGGGGCAAACTTCAATATGCTGAAAATTTACCAAGCTACTTTGATACAGAATATAAAATATATAGCTATGAAGGAGTTAGAAATATTTATTCAGCGTTTATTAAAGAACAGTACCATTTAACAGAAAATATAATTTTAAATGCAGATATGCAAATAGTTAATCAAACTTATGCAATAAGAAATGATAAAGCTGGAAATAATTATATTAATTTCATTGATTTTGGTGGTAATAAAGTTGGGGTAAATGGATCTGATCTTTTTAATATTAATTATACTTTCTTTAATCCAAGAGCAGGACTGAATTGGAATATAGATGAATCTCAAACAGTTTTTACTTCTCTTGCTATTACTTCAAAAGAGCCAAGAATGCAAAATTTGTATTATGCTGAAAACACTATGTATGGTTCACTACCACAATTTGAAAGTAAAATCATTAACAATCAAACTGCATATAATTTTTCAAATCCAATCTCAAAACCAGAAAGACTAACTGATTTGGAGTTAGGATACAAACTTAGAACTTATTCAATATTCATAGAAGCTAATTTGTATTATATGCAATATAAAAACGAACTTGTAAAAAATGGTCAAGTTGATTTATTTGGCAATCCAATTGATGTAAATGCAACTAATACTAGACATTCAGGGTTAGAACTTCAATTAGGCTATAAAGTTAATTTAGAATCAATGGGAAGTTTGAAATTATCAATAAATTCTACTTTTAGCAAAAATGAAATAATTGAAATGAATTATATTTCTTCTGATAAAGTTACTTATAGCTTGAATGGAAATAATATAGCTGGATTTCCTAATTTTATGTTGGGCTTTGGTATAAATTATAATATTGCAGATTTTAATTTCTACTTAAATGGAAAGTACTTAGGTGGAATGAAAACTGATAATTTTGGTGATATGCTTCAAAATAACAACGAATTTCAAACTAAAATTGGCTATTATGATAATAATTTAGAACCATATTTCTTATTAAATTCTACAATTAATTATAAATTTAGAAACATTTTGGAATTTAAAG
>JAYTXK010000318.1:0-7792 GCA_043743005.1 Ignavibacteriota bacterium | reverse complement strand
TAGGAAAGGCATTGATTTTTTAGAATCTTCAGATAAAAGAAGTAAGTTTTTTGAATTTATGTTTATATCAAATCCATTTATATCAGCACCTTTCAAAGAAACACAACCTGTAATATTAGCCTGACTATTTGGATTATCTTCTTCTAAGTTATATAAGTTAATATTTTTAATAAATACTGAGTCTTTTATAAATTCTAAAATTCCATTTGCTTTATATTTTATATTAGATACATTTGTTAAAAAACTAATATCACGACCTGTTGCTTTACCACTATATGTTACTCCATCTGGAGCAAAACCATTTATGTACAAATCCAAATCAGCAAATCCATTGAATTCAGTTACTTCAGGCACATAAGGTGCAATAGCTTTCAAATTAAAATCTTTTGTTTTTGCTATAATATTAAATTGACTCTCACTATGTATTCTATCCTTTACTCCAGAGAATGCTAAGTTTAAAGGTAAAGATAAAATATCAATGTCAATACTCTTATTATTTTCTTTAAACTTAAAACTATCTATCACTAAATTACCTACTATCACAGAATCTTTATGTGTAAATGTTGCTTTAGAACCTCCAAGCATCTGACCATTAAAATTCAAATCTTTAGCTGTAAAATCAATATTTAAAGTTGGGTTTTTAATTAAACCATTTCCAATAATATTTAATGTATCAAAATTACCTTTAAGTGTTTGAATAGTTTTATCATTAATTCCAACACTTTTTATAATTTTATTAATATTCAAATTATATGCTCTCAAATTTAAATTAACTAATTCATCTTTTCTTTGATTGAATTCCCCTGTTAATTCAACTTGTTCAATCGAATCTTTGGTTAATTTAAAATTATCAATATAAATAGCATCATCAACAAATCTTGCTTTTATATTTTCTTTATTTTCAAAACTTAAAAATTTGTTTAAAGTGAATTTTAGTTTTTCTATATTTACTTTAAGTTCATTTTCTTCAATGTTCAAATTACCTATTGAATTTAATTTTATAGAATTATTTAATAATGTTTGTGAATTAAATCCAAGTTCTTGTCCATTATAATTAAAACTAAATTTTGAAGAATCAAATTGTGTTTCATTTATTTGAACATTATTTAAAGTTTCAAAATTTAATCTAAAATCCGAAAAAATTGGTAAAGAATCTTTAATATTTAGTAAAAGACCTCCTGAAATCATAACATTCTTGCCTTTTAACATAATATCTGGGTTTTTAATCCAAAGAGATTTCAAGTCAAATTTTTGAATTCTTAAAAAACTTTGTTCCGAATTAGAAAACAAATTAAAATTCAAATCTGCTTGACTTGTAATTTCCATTTTTGGAACAAATAATGAAACAGGAGATAAATCTTTAATGTGAGCTTCAACATTGCAATCAATTTTTTCAAAGTTTCTAATTTTATTTACAAAACTAATATTGTCATTATAAATATCTTTTCTGGGAATAATTTTATCAACTTTATCTTGAAAAAATTCAACTAAATACTGATATTGGTTTCCAACAGTGTTTATTAAATTAACATAAGAAAAGTCACCTTCCAACTTAATGTCAAAAAATGTAGAATTAAAATTAAATAGTTTTTCATTATTTTCATTTTTATTAAAATTTGCATTAAAAACAAAAGGTAATAAAGTTCTATCACCAAATACAACAATTTCAAAATTTGATTTCAAATTTCCTTGAATACTATCAATATCAAAACTTTTACCTATCAAACTAATTTCCCCAGTCATATAATCTGGAGCAAATTTTTGATTAAAAATCCTACTCAAATTTATTGCAGAAAATTTGGTAGATAAATTGTAAGAAGGGTTTTTAGAATCATTAAAATCAATAAATCCAAATCCTTCAAATTTAGACAATTCATTTTCCTCAACAATTTCATCTAAATTTTTAATTGGAGCAAAAGTAATTTTAAATGTATCTACTTTTATAACATTATGTTTATAACTTGCATTGAGAACTAAATTATTATATTGGTAATTTATTATTTTAGAATTAGTAGAAATCATTTCGATATCAGTATTCATATCTTTTGTAGTAAAACCTTCGCCTAAAACTATCAGTTCTCCATTAAAATTGGTTCGCATTGTTGTATCTTTTAGAAAACCACCAAGATTAAAATTAGATAATGTTAAATTTGCATTGTAATCTGGAATTTTCTTACCATAATCAACATAAACTTTCCCAATCATTTCTCCAAAATCACTATCAAAGTTTAAAGATGCATTTACATCTTTTATTGTTCCTTCTCCAATTATCTCGTTTATCATAATTGAATTAAACTTAATCCCATTAAATTTAATATCAGGAAGAACAGTACTTAATTCGTTAGTAATTAGTTTGGAATTTGTAATATTTACATAATATTTTAATAATTCTGAATTACTTGCATTTTGAAGAGTTCCATTAAAATTCAAATAACTATTTGCAAATTTAATTTCTGCTTTATTAATATTTATATCATCGAAGTTACCATTTGCAGCTAAACTAAATTCATTTATGTTATTTGATTTAAATCCAATAGGAGTAAATATATTGATATATTTTGGCTCGAAATTTTTGCTTTCCATATCTACTGTTAATATTGCTTTATTAATATCTTTATTGCCATTAGTAAAAATGTCAAAATTTTCTAATCTAGCATCAAGTTTCAATTTGGAATTATTTGAAATTAAGTCAAATCCAAGTAATTGTATGTATTTAGAATTAAGTCTTATTTTTGCATTTAATGACTTTAATTCACTATTAGATTTTTGTTCTAAAAATCCTGCATTTAATATTTCAAATTTAAAATCATTATACTTAAGGTTAATTTCAGCTTTCAAACTTAAATTTACATTTTCATAATTTGCTATTAGTGGATTAAATCCTTCATAAGGTAATTTGAAATTTGCTTTGTTTATTTTAATATATGAATTAACAATTTTTAAATTATTAATTCTAATTTGCAAGTTTGAATTTTCTTTGTTATTGTTATCTTTAGTTTTTTTAATTATATGTTCAAAATTCCAAGTACTATCCAAAATATTGAAATTAAAATTGAGATTGGATTTGTTTAATTCAAGAGAATTGATTTTTATCCTATTATCTATTAAATCGATTAAACTAATATCAATTACTAAATGATCAATATTAACTAAAGTTTCATTATTACTAATTAAAGTTATATTATTAAGAATTATACCGAAGTTTTTACCAATTTGTAAATCATCAATTTGTAAGTTTGCATCAAGTTCTTTATTAACTATATATAGCAAATTTGTAACAGCCCAGTGTCTAAAAGTGTAAAATTGAGAAGCAATTCCCAAAAAAACAATTAAAAAAAGAAAAATTGTTATAAAGAATTTGAAAACCTTACCGAAATACAAAAATATAAGATATAAAAAATTTCTATTTGTATTAACTTTCTTGTTTATTGTTTTTATATTTAAATTTTCTTTCAAGTTTTTTTTATATTAATTAATATAGTAAGTAAATATAAGAACATTAAGAAGAAATAATACAATAAAAATTTTGGTTTTTATTTAATATTTAAAAGATTGTTTTATTTGAGACTAAAAAGTTGATTAAATTGTCTATTTATGTCTAAAATGTAATTATTTTTGTTTATTTATCAAAAAAACGTATTATATTGCATTTTCGTTTTGTCTTTTTTTTATTTCTCTTTGTTTAGCTTATTTAAATATAAAATATCTAATAAGAAAACAAAAAGTTTTGAACATTAAAATCTATTATTATATGAACACACAAGATTACGACGACTTTAATATTGATTCTTTAATTGATAATTATGTTGCAAACAATCCTAATTCTATTTCTGATAAAGCATATACAGCTGATACAAAAATAGAAGCTAAAGAAGTTGTTGAAAGTAAAGTAGTCGATAACAAAGTACATAATAATGCTTTAGTTCCCGAAATTAATGTACCTATAAAAGAAGAATCAAACAATCAAAACTCAATTAGTTCAAATGACGTTCTTCCAGAAGCAATTAAAATTTTAACAATTGATGATGACAAATGGATTCAAAGAATATTTAGCCAATATTTGCAACAATGGGGGTTTAAGCATTTTATGGCTATTGATCCTTATTTAGGACTTACTGAAGCAATGAAACAGCAGCCACATTTGATATTTTTGGATTTAATAATGCCTGATGTTTCTGGAGAAATATTACTGCAATTCTTAAAAAACTTGGAAATTACCAAAAATATTCCAGTTGTGATTATTTCAGGTAATCTAAATAAAGAAGTACTTAGAAACACATATATTCACGGAGCTAAAGGTTTTATATCAAAACCATTTAATCAAGATATACTTTTTTCCAAAATAAAAGAAGTAATAGATACTAATTTATTTAATAATATGGTTGAGGCTGGTAGAATAATACCAAATTCTATTAAAAAGAAACCACATATTTAAAATTGTTATTCTGATTATTTTCTTTTTTGTTGTTATTAATAAACTTCTCAAACTTTTCTTCAAATCATTATATTGAATTTTAAATTAAAATTAAATGTATTTTAATTTTTAAATTTGCCTTTAAAAATTATAGTTTGGTTTAAATACTTTTTATGCTTATATTGATGAAAGATTTTTTTTAATTTAAGGTTTTATTATGAAATATATATATACGCTTTTATTATTATTCTGCTTAATTTCTTCTCAATTGTATTCTCAAAAATGGGTGAAGACTACTGTTCAGAATAGAAATGTTGTTTTAGAAGAGTTTACGGGTATTCATTGTGGTTATTGTCCAGATGGTCATAAAATTGCAAATGATATGGTAAAATCAAATCCAGGTAAAGTATTTTTGGTAAATGTACATGCTGGTGGTTATGCTGTTCCCCAAGCTGGTGAACCTGATTTGAGAACTACTGAAGGAACTGCAATTGATGCAGCTGCTAAGCCATCAGGATATCCTATGGGGTCAGTTAGTCGTACAGGTAGTCCATTCGCTTTAAGTAGAAATTTATGGGCATCGACAGCAAGTAGTTTATTAGCTAATCCTTCTCCTGTTAATGTTTATGTAAAATCTTCAATTGATGAGAAATTGATGGTTTTAACTACTGAAGTTGAAATTTATTATACAAATGCAAGTGCTCAAGCTAAAAATTATTTAACAATTGCTTTAACTCAAGATGATATCTTAGGACCACAATCAGATTATGGTAATTACAACCCAACAAATTGGACTACTGATGGGAAATATCGACACAATCACGTTTTACGTAAAATATTAACTACTGGTGGTGCAAATGGAGAAAGCATTGATACTACTACAAAAAATCATTATGAATATAGAAAATATACTACTCAATTGCCTGCACAAATAAATAAAATTGATTTAGTATGGTATAAATTAAATGTTGTAGCTTTTGTAACAGAATCTCAAATAAATGGTAATGTTCTTTCTGGAATGGGTGTACCTGTAGATTATGATCCAAACTTAAAAGTAGATTTGGCTTTAAAAAATCTAACAGTTATGCCTACTGATTTTTGTTTTACTAGCATTAGTCCTAAAGCAGAAATTACAAATAATTCTGGAATGGATATAGCTAGCTTTGATGTTTCTTTAATTCTAAATGGTATTGAAAACAAAAAATCATATACTGGAAATTTAGCAAAAGGAGCTAAAACTATTTTGGATTGGGGCACAATACCTTTTTCTGGTAGAGGTTATTTCACTTTTGCTCTTTTAGGATCTCAAAATGTAGCTTCAACATCTAATCTACTTCAGGATATGGATAATACTAATGATGGAATATCTTTAAATGGTATGGGCTTTACTTCAAAAGCATTTACTAATTTTGTTGCTGGGTTTAATGGATCAATGCCCAAAGATTGTGCATTTGATTTAAGTCAAAATTCAAAATTTGCTATTGTAACTGGTACAGGAGCTAATGCAACTAATGGGGCTATTAGATTTCCATTACATTCAACTTGGGGTCTTGAAGGAAAACCTGGGTATATTGTTATTGGAGAATTAGATCTTTCAAAAGCAAAAACTCCAAATTTATTTTACTATTATGCCTATTCTGATGATAATATGAATGGAACAGCTCCAGATATTAGAGTAAGTGTTTCTGAAGATTGTGGTGCAACTTGGAAAGAAATTAATTCTATGAAATGCGTTCAAACAGGTTTGCCTTCAGTTGCAGGAAATTTTTACGTTCCTCCAACTATTGATTATAAAAAAGTATCAGTATCTTTATTGGCATACGCTGGAAAAGGTATATTAGTAAGAGTAGCTGGTGTGGCAGGTACTACTGGTAATGCACTTTATATTGATGAGATTACAACTGACTTGACTACTGGAATTGAAGAAGATTTAGCAAATAATACTAATGGAGTATATCCTAACCCTTCAACAAATCAAATTACACTTACTAATCCATCACTTATTAATTTGAATTATTCAATTTATTCTTCCACTGGAAGATTGATTTCTGAAGGATTAAACATTAACAATATTTTTGATATTAGTAAATTATCAAATGGTGCATATTATGTTAAAATTAATTCAAATGAATTTAAATTCGTAAAAAATTAATTATTTAGTTTTAAAAAAGCCGAAAAGGTTTAATTACTTTTTCGGTTTTTTTTTATAGTATTTGAGTTAATTTTATCCTCTTTCGTACCAAAGCTGAACTAATCCTGATGGATAAGTTATGTTTTTTTTAAGAGTTAATAACATTTCAGGATTATCATTTCCAAATAATTTAATTCCTCCTCCCAAAAAAGTCGGAATAACTGAAATTACAAATTTATCAATTAAATTTTGTTGCATCAATAGATTTACAATTTCAGCTCCACCATCTATAAAAATATGTTTTCCTTTGCTTTTGCGAATTTCATAAATCAAATCGCTTATATAACCATTATAAAATTCAACATCTTCATTCTTACCAGTTAGAGTGCGAGAAATCACATAACATTTCCTTTCCTTATGTGGAAAAGGGATACCAAAGCTCTTTACTTTATCATAAGTTTTTCTACCAAGTATAACAGTATCTACTGTTTTAATAAAATCTGAATAAAGGTAATCTTCATTTGGCTTTTCCACGATTGATAAAAAACTAATATCATCATTTGATTTTGCGATGCATCCATCAAGACTCATTGCTATAAACAAAATAACTTTTCTAGATGTTTCCATTTCCTAATAAATTCCATTTTAAAAAGTGCAAATTAAAAATAAATGATGCAAATTGCAAAAAAATGAATTGAAAAGATTTTGTTTATTAATAATTATCTATAAAAGATCATTTTCTTTTTTCAATATTAGTTAAATTTTGCAAAACAAATAAAATCCTTGATATTAAACTTACTAATATTTTGAGGCAATATAAAAGATTCTCGATTTGTTCTAATCTTATTTTTATTTTATTTTGCAATTTTGTTCAACTTATTGAGGGCAATGAAAGTAATAACAAAATTGATTAAGGATTTTACTGGGTTGAGTTTTTCAAAAACATTTATTATTTCATAGCATCAGTACTAATAAATTCAACAATCTTTTAGTCTAAACTTGAATAGAAGGAAATTTATTTCTAAACAAGCAACCTAAAATTGTAACTTGGCAAGTTTTTATTAAGTTTTGGAATAATAGTTATAAAAAAAAGCTGCTCTAAATTAATAGAACAGCTTTTTAATTTATAGTAAATAGTTTATTTTACTTTGCCATTAATACTGGAATTCTCATTTTGTAGAATGATCTCCAAACAAAATAAAGTGCTATTACAAACATTACCATTCCAACATAAGGTGCAATTGGAG
>JAYTXK010000317.1:0-2805 GCA_043743005.1 Ignavibacteriota bacterium | reverse complement strand
AACGTTGCAAAGCATGAACTTGAATTAACTAATTATATCTTAAGAAAATTTGATGAAATGCCAGAAATTAAAACTTTAATTAAAACTGATTACTTAAATTTAGAAAATAGATTAGGAGTTATAACTTTTAATATTGAGAATATTAACTATCAACTCGCCTCCTCTGTGCTATGTTATGAATTTGGTATAGGTTTGCGTGCTGGACGCTTTTGCTCACAACCATATATAAATCAACTTTTAGGTCTGAGCGACGAAGAAAATGACATACACTTTGAAAATCTTTCTATTGGAAAAAAAGTTGATATTCCAGGAGTAATTAGAATTAGCTTTGGGATATATAACACAATTGAAGAAATTGATTATTTGATTGAAGCATTAAATTATATAATATCTAAAAAATCGTTCAATAATTATTACTATAACAATAGTTTAGGTGAATATCGTCCTTATGATTTTGAAATTGACTTAGAAAAATACTTCAAGATTTGAGGAAAATAATTATGTTAAAATATATTTATGCGATATTTTTGATTGCGTTTGCTTTTGCTTATTCTCAACCAAATAAAAAGTCTGAAGGAGTTTTGATTGAAAGAAATAAGTCATATAATTATGTAAATAATATTTCAAAAATTAATTTTAATAATATTGTAACAATTTCAGATAGCAAAATACTTTCTGGTATGATTGCTCCACTTCTTGGCTCTCCACAAAACAAAACACTTGAATTGTCACTTACTTTTAATTTTAATTGGTCAGCAGTAGTTGGTGCTACTAATTATTGGTTTCAAGTTGCAAAAGATTCTGCCTTTGTAGATATTTTAGATGAAAGTAAAAATGCTGTTGAACAAAATGTAATCGTTCAAACTATGGATCCTTCTACTAAATTTTATTGGAGAGTTTGTGGAAAAACCAATATTGAAAAAGGACCTTGGTCTGAAATTTGGACTTTTACAACAAGAGCTGCATTACCTTTGGGATTAAAATTAGTATCTCCAGATAACGCTATTGGGTTTGCAGATAATAATGCAGATTTTCAATGGACAAATTCAGCTTATGCTACAAAATATCAAATTCAAATAGCAAATAACATCACATTCGATAAAGATTCTATTGCTTTAGATTCCACAATGTTAAAGTCCATAACAAATGATACAAGTTATTTTAAAATTAGAGATAATAAATTAAAACCTAATTCTCAGTATTATTGGCATGTTAGAGGAGTTAATAATAAAGGAAATGGACCTTGGTCTGAAATTCGCTATTTCTTAACTGGTAATAAATCAAGTGTTGATGAATTAATTTCATCACAAATTGAAGTAATCCCTAATCCAACTAACGGCTTTGTTAATATCAAAATTCCTTTAGATTTTGAATTAAAAAGTTTAGATGTAATTGATATAAATGGGAATTTATTAATTCAATTTTATAATTCAAATATCAATATTTCTAATTTACCAATAGGATATTATAATTTAATTATTAATTCTGACAAGCATCAAATTATTAAAAAAATAATTAAGAACTAATTTGAAAAATTTTTGATGAATAAAATTATTATCTTTGGTGGCACAGGTTTTTTAGGAAGACATTTAAGGAATGCTTTAATTCAAAAAGGATATGAAGTATTTGTTGTTAATCGCAAAGATAATAGTTCAAACTTGTATTGGGATTATCAAAACAAAGATACTTTATTAAGTCTTTTAGTTGATAAAGATATTGTAATTAATCTTGCAGGTAGCCCAATCATTGGCAAAAGATGGAATGAAAAAGTTAAAAAAGATTTGATAGATAGTAGAGAAGTGGTTAATAGAATATTAGTTGAAACTATCAATAAGTTGCAAGGTAATAGAATTAAATTATATATTTCAGCTTCTGGAATTGGTTATTATGGTAATACATTTGGTAGCTTAGTTGATGAAACTTCAAATTCTGGAAATGATTTTGTTTCAGAAATTTGCAAGAGATGGGAATCATCATTAGATAAATTAAAAATAAGAAAAGTAATATTTAGAATTGGTGTAGTACTTCACTCATCAGGTGGTGCTTTTCCAAAAATGGCTTTGCCTTTTAAATATTTTGTTGGTTCAGCTTTGGGGAGTGGAAGTCAATTTTTCCCTTGGATTCATTTAAAAGATTTAATAAGTTTATTTGTATTTGCAATTGAAAATGAGAATATAAGTGGAGTTTATAATGCATGTTCAAGTGATAAAATTACAAATAAGGAATTTAGTAAGGCATTAGCAAAGCTATTATCGAGACCACTTTTGCCAAATGTTCCTGCATTTATATTAAAATTAATTATAGGCGAAAGTGCTACTGTGCTGCTTATTGGTCAAAAAGTAAGTAATGAAAAAATAAAAAAGGCAGGATTTGAATTTCAATATGATGAAATCACTTCCTGCCTGAAAAATATAGATAAATTGTAATTTATTTTACAAAGACCATATCACCAGTCATAGCATCTAAAAAGAATTTTTCGCCTTTGCTATTTTGTTGAATAACATTTCCTTTTGGGTCAACCCCCAAAACTGTAACTTTCATTTCACCTTTGATACCCTCAAATTTTATATGAGTTAATTTGTTCGCAGTTCTTGCAGCATTTGCTTTAATATAATCAAATTTCATAAAAAAGTCTGAACTAATAAACTTCATATCTCCAGTATTTGGATCAATAGTAAAATACTGTCCTTTTGCATTTTTATATAAGGCAGTACCCTGCTCCATTCCAACAATTTTCCATTCATCACGTATTTTGATAAATATTTCGCTATATTTCAAATTGCTAATAGTTTTAGCATCAGCATT
>JAYTXK010000316.1:0-1725 GCA_043743005.1 Ignavibacteriota bacterium | reverse complement strand
CTTGAACGCAGACTTAAAGTGATTAAATTAGATAGTTTGGTTGGCTATGAAGATATTAGAATTAATCCGAATTATGTTAAGATTTTAGAAAATATGGATTGTAGAATATTACTAAAACTTAAATGGAAAAATTATTTAGTAATATCAACTGACTCTTCTAATTTCAATAATATCAAAAACTTAAGTTTTGTAGATTCAATAGTTTCTACCAATAATAAAGTTGTAAAAATAAATAATGTTGATTCAATTAGCAAACAAACGAAATACGATGATTTGGGTAGATTAGAAATTGAAGTTGGAGCTTATCGATATGGAAGATCCAAAAATCAATTAAAAGCATTAAATATTCCAAATTTACATAAATATGGGATTAATGGAAAAGGAGTTTTATTAGGATTTTTAGATACAGGATTTAGATGGAGATTGCATGAATCAACTAAAAATGCAAATGTAATAGATGAGTATGACTTTTTTCAAATTGATAGCAATACAGCCAATGATTCTTTAGATGTATCAAATCAAGATAATCACGGAACTGCCACTTTGTCAACTGTTGTGGGATTTAGGCAAGATTCTTTAATTGGTGCTTCCAATGAAGTAGATTTGTTACTTGCTAAAACTGAGTCAATGAGGGGTGAAACCCATATAGAAGAAGATTCTTATGTGGCAGGTATTGAATGGATGGAAGCTAAAGGAGTTGATATTATTACAGCTTCTTTAGGATATTTCGCATTTGATAATACTGATCAAAATTATACAAGAGATGATTTGAATGGAAATTCAACTCTTGTAGCTCAAGGAGTAAATGCTTGTGTGAAGAGAGGAGTAATATTCTTTACATCTGCTGGCAATAGTGGACCTGGAGAAAATACAATTATAACTCCCGGAGATGCAGATTCTGCAATTACTATTGGCTCTTTAAAGCCTGATGGTAAAACAATTTCTGGGTTTAGCTCAAGAGGTAAATTATTAAATGGAAAAATCAAACCAAATTTAGTTAATATTGGCGAAGAAATTCAAGTAGCTTCAAGCTATGTTTCTACTGATTATAAATTATCTGGAGGAACTTCTTTTTCTACTCCAATTTTAGCTGGAGGAAGTGCATTAATACTATCATTATTCCCTGATTTGACTCCAAGTCAAATGAGACAAGCACTTTATAATAATAGTAACAATAAAGCAAATCCAAATAAAGATTATGGGTATGGTTTACCTGATTTATTTCAAACTGCAAAATCTATTGGAACTATTGTAAGCCCATTGAACACTTATCAAATTCAGAAATATCAAAGAGTTTTAAATTATATTATTTCAGATTACAAAGTTCCATTTAAAAAGCTATTAGTCAAATTTGATGGTAGTTCTGAATATACTCAATTTGAAATGAACAAAACTTCGAGAGAATATCAATACGCTGCTGATATTCCATTAGAACTATTTAATGGTAAAAGTGCAAAAGCATATCTGGTTGTAAATGATGATTATAAAACTTATAGGTATCCAACTAAAGCAAATACTTTTATTGAGATAGAACCAAAATCAATGCTAATCCAAAAGGGCATCGATGAAATCGAATTTCCTAAAATGGATGAAGAAATTATAAATTCATTTACTTTAGCTAATAAAATTTTGTTTCACAATGATGATTTGGAATTAAATTCTATTTTGTCTGAAAATACTGATGTCAAAATTAGTGTTATGATGCTTTGGGTAGATTAATAAAAA
>JAYTXK010000315.1:0-2244 GCA_043743005.1 Ignavibacteriota bacterium | reverse complement strand
AACATATGCATGAGGAACTGCATCAGACTTTAAAAATTTAATTAAAGATTTTGTTTTAGAATTATACATTCTAGAACCTTCTCTTGCAGAAGTAGTAATTATTTGTGTTATAGGGTTATAGTTTAGATTTGAAGAACCAATGGAACCATCAATTTCTTGAAATTTATCTCTAAATATATATTTCAAATTGTTAAAATCTACAATATTAATATAGTCATTACAACTTAAAAGCTCATTTGAATCTTTTGTAAATCTGATATTATTATACACTTCATTATGGACTCTGTTTTGAACAATTTTGCCAGATTTAGTACTAATTGCAGTTAAATAATTGATTTGGGGACCTTTATTTGTGTACATAGAAAGTACCAAATTACTATCATTAGGATTATAATTATAACTCATAATCACAGGTCTTCCTGAAAAATCTTTATAATTTGCTAAATCATCATTAGGACACTTCCAAAGAGTATCAATAATATATTTAGTTGATACTTGCGATTTAACTACACTTATAAATTTTTCTTTTTTATAAGTTTCAGTAAAAGTTCCATCAGAAATTGTAAGAGTTACTGTAAAATTACCATCCTGTAAATAAGTATGAGTTGGGTTTTGAAATTTACTTGAGCCCCCATCACCAAAATCCCAATTATAATATTTTATATTCCCAGTGGATTTATCATAAAATTTAATTTTTAAAGGTGTTTTTCCAATATTATCGCTTAGATCAAAGTATGCATAGAGAGAAGGGGTAACTTTTATATATGCTACTTTAATTAAAGTATCAAAGTCTTTTCCATCAGAAACAATTAAAGACACATCATAAGTGCCTGCTTTTAAATACTTATGTACTGGATTTAACTCATTGCTAAAGTTATTATCTCCAAAACTCCAAGTACAAGAACTAATATTAAAGCGAGAGTTGTTACTAAATATAAATTCTGAATTAGTATAATCTGACTTTTTAGTACATGAAAACATTGAAAACAAGTTTTTAGGTTTGGTAGTTAAATTTAAATTTGGATACCACAAAAACAAATTACTATCATTCAAAGCGAAAGTCATTTTATTAGAACTATTATCAAAAGAAGATATTTTATCAAAAGGATAAGTTAATTTCAATGGAATACTATCGAATGGACTATCATTTGAACTTAAATTAAAAATATTAAATGTACCAGTATTACTAATTGTATATAAATATTCACCTTCACTTGAAATAAAATATTTAAATGGTTCATTAAGTTTATGTTTTACTTCTTTTAATATTAATCCAGTTTCAACATCTACAATTAAAAAACATTTATAATCTCCGGATTCAATAATAATCTTTTTATTATTAGCTGTGAATTTGGCTGTTCTAAAATTATAATATTTATAATCAATGTTTCTAAGTATATCTTTGATTGAATACAACAATGAATCTTTGTAAGTATATACAGTATTTGCTAATGTAATTCTTAATTTTAAGTTATTTGAATATGCTGAATTGTTATAATCGCTTGAGCTATAAGTTTTTCCAGTAGCTATATCAATTATATCTCCATGATATGTATTTTGAGGATCGTCAAAAAGTCCACTTAAATTATAGCTGAAATACAGTAAATTTACAGAATCATTGATTTGAAAATAACAAGGTGGAAAATATATTTGTCCTCCAGATTTATGAAATTCTTTACTATAAACATCATTTAAGTATCCATTTCTTAATGTTAAAATATTGTTTATTTGATTTGATTTTAAAGAAATTGCTGCAAATGATACTTGGCATTGAAAAGGAATAACATAATTATATTTTTTAGTATAACAAAAGTAGATAGTATCTAAAGATTTTACATAGTGATTAAAATATTTAATTGAATCTGGTAAATAATATTCTTGAACTAAATTACCAGAAAAAACATTATAAAATAAAAAAGTAAGACCTCCATTATTAATTACAATAATTGAATCATTAATAAATTGAACTCTACTAATATTTTGTATTTTTGTATTTAATTTAAAGTAATTATTTATATTTTTCCAAGTAATTTGGTTAGAATCTAAAATATAATTACCTTTAGATACCCAACTACTAACAATAGTAGTATCTAAAGCCTCTTTTGCAAAGGAATTTAAAGCTACAATTAGCATTAAAGTTAACATTATCTTTTTCATAAATTACTCGTTTAAACGATATAGAATAATACAAATTAACATAACTTTTTCAAATTTTGTCATTTAATTATATTAGATACACACATG
>JAYTXK010000314.1:0-1680 GCA_043743005.1 Ignavibacteriota bacterium | reverse complement strand
TGAAGAGGAAAAAGAAGAAACAAAAGAACAAAATAGTTTTATAATTGAAAATAATAAGATAACATTAAAAACTAATTTTGATAACCCAAAAATAAAAATAATTGACTTTTTAGGTCGCAATATAGAGTCTAAAATATTAAATTTATCACCTTTAAACATAGAACTTAATAATAATTTAGTTGATGGGGTTTATTTTCTAAGAATTGAAGATAATTCAAATATTTCTAATTACAAATTTATAATTGGGAAATAGACTTATAATATTAATTGCACTGGTACTCAAACATACTTAAGTGATGGACAAACTAAGGTGAGCGGTTGTGGCAATAGCCTTGATAAAGAAGATGAAACTTCTACTTCTGAATGTTATATATCAAGACCGCTTGTGGATTCGAGGAAATGCTTCAGTGCTTTTACTTCGCCTAAAGGAATTATGCTTCACTATTATTTGGATTCAACTGGTGTAAACCCAACTTATGAAACAATCCATTGGATTGATACTGCTTGGACTGAAGCTATTGGCTTCTTTTTAACAAAATTAGATTCGCTAAATCAATTAAAAGATTGTTATAAGTACAATATTGAAGTTCTTAAAATGCTTTCTGCTTTGGATTCTAGCAAAGATATTACTTATATCAAACATGTATTAGATTCTTTAACTAATAATAACTTACTTGATACTGATATTAAAAATGATGTACTTTGGCAATCTGGTGAAATAGCTGAAAGGCAGGGAAACTATTCAAATGCAGATTCAATTTATAGGAAAATTCTTTTAAATAATTCTCCATCTGATAGTATGTATGTAAAATGGAGAATATTATTTATGAACGCAATAAAATCTGATTCAAATGGTGTAAAACTTAATGATAGTTTGCTTCTAAGTTATAAAAATACATTTGTAAATGATATAAGAATAAAAAGTGATACAACTACAATTTATTATAAAAAACCAATTAAAGAAATAGATAAAACATATATTGGGAATTCATACTTATTGCAAAATAATCCAAATCCATTTTCTGGTGAAACAGAAATTGAATATTTTATAAATGAAGAATCAAACGTAAAGCTCTATATTACAAATATATATGGTACAAAAATAAAAGAATTAGTAAATCGACTTGAAGTTGGCAATAAATTACTTAAACTTGACTTAAAAGATTTTCCTTCAGGCACTTATTACTATACTTTAAGTATTGATGGAGTTGAAATTTCTAGACCAATGATATTAATACATTAATGCAAAAACTTATTAAAAATATTTTCTTGGTAATAGCCTTTAGTATATCACTAAAGGCTATACCTACTTATGAGCAGGTGTCTCGTTTACCTGATTATTCAACTACACATATAAGTTTATTTTATTTTAATAAAACTCTTTATTGTTCAACTCTTTTAGATTTTAGAAAATATAATGAAGTTTTAAATGTGTGGGAAAAATTTGCAGATTTTAAAAGCTTTTATTTAGGTCAAGATAAGCAAAATACATTTTATATCCCTTATAATGATACTGTCAGATATTCCATTGACTATGGAAAAACATGGAATATCAATAAAAAGTTTGTGAATTATAAATTATTTCAACTTCAATCAAATAATTCATTAATGTTTGCAAGATTTAATGATAACTTATTTGCAATAATAGATAAAGATAGCATAACAAACATTAACCTTCCA
>JAYTXK010000313.1:0-4332 GCA_043743005.1 Ignavibacteriota bacterium | reverse complement strand
TGTAGCAATATCACCAGCTGTTACATTTTCATAAACAGTAAAAATTGGATTAGTACTTATCGGTACATCCCCAGCACCTACAATACTATTGCCGTTAACAGTTTTGATATTAGTTCCACTTACTAAATTATCTTGTTTCCCCGCCAAAGCAGAAACCAAATCACTTTGACTTGACAAAGACCCTGTGATTGAACCCCAAGTACTTGAAGTTATAGCACCGATTTGTACGAAAGATAATGATGTAGAGCCAATTGTAATTGTTGAATTAGTAGCACAGGTAAATAATGTATCTGCCCAAGTAGTTCCTCGTTCAATCATACAAGTAGCGTTTACCATCAAAGCACCAGTATTATTGTCAGTAGCACGAACCCAAGCACCTGAATTACTTACATAAATACCATTTTGAGATGCTGTACTTTGGTCCATTACCAATACACGTGAAGCTGATGTTAATACACCGTCAATAGTTTGTTCGCCACTTAAAGTAATATTAGCTGTAGTACGCACCAAAACTGTGTCTTTCCATTTCAAACCCTTGATAAGATCATCTACATAAGTTTGTAAAGCATAAGTAGGTAATCCCAAATCACTCGCTAATTGTGCAATTGATCTATTGACAAATACACCGCCTTTTTTTTGGATTACGTCATCGTTAGAAGCTATGATACTTGATATTTGAGTTAAAATAGCATGTAATGCTTGCTTTGCACTATTAATTGTATCTTGAGCAGTCGAAACTGGCTTGCTTAAATCCGAAGTGTTATCTACATTTCCTAAGCCAACAGCCGATTTGTTCATAGTGCCTAAAGATTTATCACCCTTTAGGTATTGAGCTGAACTCCCTGCTGTAATTATTGGTTCTTTACCACCAATCGAACTAACCAAAGCATCTTTAACACTCTTTAAATACTTAGCACTATTAACCTCAGCATCTGAATTACTTTCAACAGTTTTGATTGCACCTGTAAATACAGGGTCTGTTTCTGCTTGATTTGTAACTGGATAAGATTGTACACTCATATTATTTCCTTAATGAAATTAGAAGCAAGGATAGGACTTGAACCTATGACCTTTAGGATATGAACCTAACGAGATACCGACTTCTCCACCTTGCTATTTTGCTTTATATATTTTAATTATAGTATCTTTTGGAGTAAATTCTAATCTAAATTTGCCACCAACTCTTAATAGCCAAAAGCTACCATTAGATTTGTTAAATGTATAATCAATGCCCTCTTCAATATTAGCTGAATTAAATTCAATATAAGTTGGTTTTGATACAATTAATAAACTATCAATTGGTTTTGAACTATTATATTTGTTATCATAACTAATATGAATTTTATCTAATTCATTTGTAAATACTGAACTTATAAATGAACAACTTGATAAATTGAATAATAAGAAAAGAAGTACAATAGAAGCAATGGACTTTTTAGGTCTGCTTTTTTTCTTTGGAGTATTTGATGCAATTCCACCAACTAAGTCGTTACTAACTTCTTGCACTTCCTCTCTAACAATTTCTGCTATTGGTTCTGGAATACCATTTTGAACCATTCTGGATTTTAACCAGTAACCAAACATTAGTGTTAATACTGATGTTAAGCCAACTATAATTGATATTAATAATTCATTCATTATTGAACCTTTGTAAAATGAGTATATCCAAATCTATCTGTAATTTCTAATTTAACTTTTCTTAAAGTAACGGCATCATTTACATTGCCACCTACAACCGTCATAATTCTTTTGTCTTTATCATAATCAATACATAAATCAACGTGATTACCACCTTTACGACCTTTAATAGCAAAACAAGGAATTGGCATTTTTAATTTATTAGTAAATACATCTTTAACATTAATTGAATATCCTTTTACAATAAACTTAATAGCTTGTGCCGATTTAATTGTAGGGTATGAATTGCAATATTTAACTAACTGACTTTGATAAATTGCACACCAATAAACACCATCTTTTCCATAAATAGATTTACTCCATTTACTGACCGAATCCCCTTTATTACTATTTTTCGGACGCTCTCTTACTTTCAACTCCCAATGTATCAACGCTTGTTTGATTATTAAGGGTTTTATTAACAATTTCAATTCTTGCTGGTGGGTTTGGACTTGCTTTACTGGTATCGGTTGAACCTGCCGATTGTAGCAAGATTGTAATACACCAAAGAACAACACCAACAATAAATGCTTTACAAGGTATTTCATATTGGTTTCCTTTCCAATTTTCAAAAAAATCAATTTCAGATAAAACATAATCAAATGCTTTATAGCATATTGCTAAAATAGAGACTAAAGTTAAACCATAACTTAATATTGAGTACCTATACATAAACTCAAATTGGTTACATAAAACGTCCAGAATGAACGAAATTACAAAAAGCAATATAATTGCTTTGATTGATTTGAAAGTATCATTAGAAACTATCTGTGTTTCTTTTTCTACTATCATACCTTGTAATGTCTTTAGTGCTTTTTGTTCTTCATAAGTCATTTTGATACTCTACTTTTTGGTTTTAAATTCTCTATTTTCTCTTCAAATAATTCTTTTAATGAATTAATTTCTTTTGTTATTTGGTCTGAAATTGCCTTAGGTAAATCTTTTAATGTTTGATAAATACTATTAATTAATTTGTCTTGATTTTCCATTTTGATTTCAATTGATGCAATTCTATATTTTGCTTTTTCTAACTCTTCTTTGTAACTATAATCTAACTTGCCGAATAATTCGGTTAGATGTTCAATCTGTTTCCATTGTTCTTTATCAGTAGATTCTTTTTCTATTTTCCATTGATCTAATAATGTACTATTTACTATATCTTGTTTGGTTCTAATCTTTTTGTTATTCACTTGATTAATTACAACTAAAATCAGAGAAACTAATAAACTTGATAGTGAGATTATATTTTCTAGTGTCATTGACCGTTATAAATTAATTGTGGTAAAATAAAAGTCAACTCACGAACCCATAATTCAACATCTAAATAAAATATAGGTTCCGACTTTGTTGTTAAATAACATTTAGCTCCTGAAAATGAAAGTGTTGCTACATTTTGCCTTATTAATTCTTCGCAAACATATAAACCACTATCTCCATTTAATTTCTTAGCTAATATTGTAATCACTACTTCAATAAATTCAGTTTGGATAAATCCTTGTGGTTCTGCTAAGTTACTTTTTCCTGTTTTAACTAAAATAGAGCCGTTAGGGTGCTTCATTTGGAAAAGTTTAATATCATCAGGAAATATTTGACAATTAAAATCATCATAATTCATTTGTGATGTTATATAATCTGATATTTTTAAACATATTTCTCTATCAGTCATTAATAATTATCCCAATTAAATAATTTTTCCCTTTCAGAAACAGTATATCTTACATCACTTTCATTTGTAGTTAATATTAATATTTCGCCTTTTTGAAGTTTCTCTAAGATTGAGTAACCTCTCGTTTCCCACGATTTAACTCTTTCATTTATATTCCCACGATTTGAAACTAAATCATAAGAAACTAAATTCTTGCAAACATCTTTTAATAAACCGACATTATCTAATGAGATAGGTAATATGTACCTACCTCTAAGATAACTGTCTATTTCTTCACTTCTTTGCGTTATAATAGCTTCAATACGGTCAGTATATAAATCAATAGTCTCACCCTCTTGGGTGCTATATTGTTCAAGTTCGCTATTGGTAAAATAACCAACTGGACTTATTAATTCATCTACTGTTATATACATATTATTCTGCGGTTATTACTACAAATGCGTTAGGGTCTAATATTGCTGGAAGTGATTTTTGTTCACATTCCCACTTCATAGAGCGTTTATTTTCTGCGATTACTGAATCTAAATATAATTCTCCACTTGAAACGATTTCTAAACCACTTGAACCAATTCTTGTGATTGGTGCATAGAATAATTTATTTTCATTTCTTGTTGAACCAAATAAAGCCTTAGTAGTTGGTACCATTGATTGAGCTGTGCCGTTTTCGTCAACATATTCACGAGAATACATAATTATATCAACACCTAATAAAGTACCTAAATAAGTAGCTCCCGATAAATCAGCATACTTAGTTTGGTCTATTCTACCAACTGCAAAATTATTGTTATGCAATGCTGCCATAACTTTTGTGTCTTTAATCACAATATCTGCTAAATCAGGGTGCATTACAACTGTATCAATTGAATATCCTTTTTTAGCTGCTAACATTTTAGCTTTTCTAAAATCTCCTAAAATATCGGCAGCTGCTCCGTCCCACTTTGCAGTAGAAGTACGTGTTAAAATATTTTGATTCGCTACATATCTGTAAT
>JAYTXK010000312.1:0-3970 GCA_043743005.1 Ignavibacteriota bacterium | reverse complement strand
TTGGGATATGAGTTTTGATATTGATGCTTCTGAAATATCAGTTTTTGATGTATTTGGAAATAAGATTGATGATAAAAGTAATATTAAAATTAATAAGTTAAATTCATACTCTGGCTATCTTAATTGGGATTGCTCAAAAGCCACAAGTGGAGTATATATGATACAGCTCAAGCATGGAAATAAGACTAATAATATCTCTGTGATGGTAGTGAGGTAGGGTTTTTAATGCAAAATACCAATTAAGAACCCCACCCCAGCCCTCGCCCTAAAAATTTTAACAAGTTAAAATCGGGGAGGGAGAAATTAATACCGAACACTTGATTTCTCCCTTATGGTGGAAATTACGGGAAAAACACTTAGGCTCCTCGCTTTAGGGTCAATCGACCCTTCGGAGTGACGAAGACCAAAAGAAAAACCTAATGCAAGTAAAATGCTGAATCAAGACACAATTGTGTCAAGTTCAGGATGACAAAGAAAGGAAAGTAGGGATTGAGCATGCTCAACCCTTTGTTATATTTATTTATATAATACCGAACACTTGATATTTCCTAAATAGATGAAATGATGGAAAAAAAATCCCTTTTGAAGATGTTCAAAAGGGATTTTCAATAATCAATGCAATAGAATCTTACTTCTTTTTAGACTTTGTTTTGTCATCTTTTTTCTTTTTGCTATTATCTGGTTTTTTTAATGGATTAAGTATTGCAGCTCTTCCAGCAGCCAATCTTGCAATAGGCACTCTAAATGGCGAGCAAGAAACATAATCTAATCCAATATTATGACAGAACTCTACTGAAGTAGGCTCACCACCATGTTCACCACAAATACCAAGTTTTAAATCTTTCTTTACTTTTCTACCTTCGCTTGAAGCGTGTTTCATTAAAAAGCCAACACCTTCTTGGTCAATAGTTTCAAATGGATCACGTGCATAAATATCTTTATTTACATAAGCAGGTAAGAAACTACCAGAATCATCACGACTTAAGCCAAGAGTAGTTTGAGTTAGGTCATTTGTACCAAAAGAGAAAAACTCAGCTGATTCTGCAATTAAGCCAGCTGTGATTGCACCACGAGGGATTTCAATCATTGTACCAACCAAATATTCAAATTTCACTTTGCTTTTTGCCATTACTTCTTCAGCCACTCTACGAACAACTGCTTCTTGATTTTTGTATTCCTTCACATTTCCAACAAGTGGTATCATTACTTCTGGAATTGTTTTAATTCCAGCTTTAATAGTATCTACTGCTGCTTCAAATATAGCTTGACATTGCATTTCAGTAATTTCAGGATAAATAATTCCCAACCTGCAACCTCTAAATCCAAGCATAGGATTAAATTCGTGTAGCATGTGGATTCTATCTTTTACAGCCTTGATATTTACTCCAAGTTCTTTAGCCATTTCTTTTTGACCAGCTTCATCTTGTGGTAAAAATTCATGCAAAGGAGGATCTATTAATCTTATAGTTACTGGTCTGCCATTCATTTCAAGGAACAATCCTTTGAAATCTACTTTTTGAATAGGTAATAATTTTTTTAATGCTTTTTTTCTATCTTCCACACTCGAAGCTAAAATCATTTCTCTCATTGGACCAATTTTACCTTCACCAAAAAACATGTGTTCAGTACGAGTTAGCCCAATACCTTCAGCACCAAAAGCAAGAGCGTTGCTTGCTTGGTCAGCTTGGTCGGCGTTTGTTCTAATTTTTAAAGTTCTAAATTCATCAGCCCATTTCATTATTTGGTCATAAATTTGGAATAATGGAGCATCTTTAGCTTTCATTGTTTTATCAATCAATACTTGAATTACTTCGCTTGGCTTAGTTGGAATATTTCCTATCATTACTTCACCAGTAGAACCATCAATAGAGATATAGTCTCCTTCCTTGATAACTGCTTTATTTCCTTCCACTCTAAGAGTACGAGTTTTGTAATCAATTACTAACGCACCACAACCAGCCACACAGACTTTACCCATTTGGCGAGCAACGAGTGCTGCATGAGAAGTCATACCACCACGAGCAGTCAATATACCTTCAGAGGCATTCATACCTGCAATATCTTCTGGAGAAGTTTCAATTCTAACTAAAATTACAGGTCCACCTTTTGAAGCCATATCAACAGCATCTTCGGCATTGAAAGCAACCATACCAGCTGCTGCACCCGGTCCAGCATTTAAGCCTTTTGCAAGTAATTTCCCAGATTTCAAAGCTTTATCTTTTTCTTTAAGGTCAAAGATTGGTCTAAGGATTTGATTTAGTTGGTCGGGTTCTATCCTTAATAATGCTTCTTTTGGAGTGATTAATTTTTCCTTTACCATTTCAACAGCAATACGCATTGCAGCCATAGCAGTACGCTTCCCTACTCTACATTGAAGCATAAATAGTCTGCCATTTTCAATAGTAAACTCCACATCAAGCATATCTCTATAATGCTTTTCAAGTTTCAATCTAATATCGTTCAATGCTTTGTATGCTTTAGGGTCAACTTCTTTTAATTTGTCAATAAGCTCAGGTGTACGAGTACCAGCCACAACATCTTCACCTTGAGCATTCATTAAATATTCACCATAGAAATAGTTTTCTCCAGTAGCTGCATCACGAGTGAAGGCAACTCCAGTACCAGAAGTTTCGCCAAGATTACCGAATACCATAGCTTGAATATTAACAGCAGTTCCCCAGCTTTCAGGAATATCATTTAGTCGGCGATAGATTATAGCCCTATCATTCATCCAAGATTCAAATACAGCACTTGTAGCTCCCCAAAGTTGTTCCATTGGGTCTTCTGGAAATTCTTTACCAGAGTGCTTTTTAATAGCTTTTTTAAATTCAGCTACTAATTCTTTTAATGCTTTTGCTGATAGTTCATTATCAAATTGTACTTTATTAGCTTGTTTTTTCTTTTCTAATAATTCTTCAAATGGATCAATTGCATCTTTACCTTCTGGTCTTAATCCCATTACTACATCGCCATACATTGCAACAAATCTACGGTATGAATCATAAGCAAATCGTTCATTACCCGACTTTGCAATTAAGCCTTTTATAGTTTCGTCATTCAATCCTAAGTTCAAAATTGTGTCCATCATTCCAGGCATAGAAGCTCTTGAACCAGAACGAACTGAAAAAAGTAGAGGATCACTTTTATCGCCAAATTTTTTACCAAGCTCTTTTTCAATTGATTTTAATGCTTTTTCTACTTCTGACTTTAATGAAGAAGGAAATTGCTTTTTATTACTGTAGTAATAAGTACAAACTTCTGTAGTTATAGTAAAACCCGGAGGCACTGGCAAACCTATATTAACCATTTCAGCTAAATTTGCACCTTTGCCACCAAGCAAATTTTTCATTTCTGCTTTACCTTCGGCTTTATTACTACCAAATGAATAAACATATTTTACACTTTTTGAAGCCAATTTGAAACCTTTTAAAAAATTAAATAATTATTTCTTTTTATGGATAAAAAACATCTTACAAATTTAAGAAATTAAATTGTTTAATTAATAAACAAGTGAAAAATTAAAAGCTATTTTAAGAAAATAAGCATTTCATTGAATAAAGTGCTTTAAATTTAAGAAAAATTTACATTTTTAGATATTATTAGATTGATTGTTTTGATATGTTAATTTGGAAATATACATTTGAAGTATATTTAATAGCAGAATTTTACAATTTATGCTGAGATAAATAAATTATGGCTGGGTAAGTAGAAACCCAAATAATTAAAAATCTATTTAATCCCAAAATATAAGCATTAATCAAATGAAAAATAAATCCAATTGAAAGTAGTACAATTGAAATATTTTGATTTAACAATGCAATTGGAAATAGTATTTCCCATAATATCAAAGAGTTAGATAATAAAATAACCAATAATTTTGAATTTGTTATTTTATTTAAGATTTTGTTATCTGTGTAGATAGTGTTTTTAGTAAATGCAATTAAAGCAACTCCTTTTATCCATTCTTTAT
>JAYTXK010000311.1:0-5998 GCA_043743005.1 Ignavibacteriota bacterium | reverse complement strand
ATCCTAAAAACTTTGATTTTAATTTAGCAAACGACAATTGGTATAAAACTTGGAAAGAGAATCATATTTTTGATGCAAATAATGTTTCAAAAAAGAAAGCATATTCCATTCTTATGCCACCACCCAATGTTACTGGTATTCTGCATTTCGGTCATGTGCTTAATCATACCCTTCAAGATTTGTATATTCGCCAAAAGCGTATGCAAGGCTATGAAGTTTGCTGGTTTCCCGGATTAGACCATGCTGGTATTGCCACTCAATCTCGTGTAGAAAAAGAACTTAAAACTACTGAAAATTTAACCCGATACGACTTAGGAAGAGAAAAATTCCTTGATAAAGTATGGCAATGGAAAGATAAATATGGTAATATTATCTTAAATCAATTAGAAAAACTCGGGGTTTCTTGTGATTGGGAGCGTACTTTATTTACTATGGACGAAAGTGCTTCATCAGCAGTGAGAGAAGTATTTATTAAGCTATTTGATGATGGATTAATCTACAAAGGAAAGCGAATTATAAATTGGTCGCCTCTTGCTCAAACTGCACTATCTGATGAAGAAGTTGAGTTCAAAGAAGTAGCAGAACATTTCTATACAATGAGATACAAATTTGAAAATGGAAATGGTTATTTAAAAGTTGCTACAGTAAGACCTGAAACAATTTATGGTGATGTTGCAATAGCAGTAAACCCAAATGATGAAAGATATATAGATTTAATTGGTACTAATGTATTTATTCCACTTGTTGGAAAGTTAATTCCAATCATTGCTGATGATTATGCTGACCCAACTTTTGGAACTGGCTGTGTGAAAATCACTCCAGCACACGACCCAAATGACTTTGAAGTAGGGCTAAGACACAATCTTGAAGCTATAAATACAATCAATAAAGATGCTACATTGAACGAACTAACTGGAGAATTTAACGGCTTAGATAGATTTGTTGCAAGAAAGAAAATAGTAGAGAAATTAAAAGATTTAGATTTAATTGAAAAAATCGAAGATTATACCCACAATGTTGGATTTTCTCAACGTGGTGGCGAACCTATTGAACCTTATTTGAGTGATCAATGGTTTGTAAAAATGAAGCCACTTGCTGAAATAGCTTTGAAAGAAGTAATGAATGGAGAAATTAAGTTTTACCCTAATCACTGGATAAAAACTTACGAACATTGGATGAGTAATATCAAAGATTGGTGTATTTCTCGTCAGCTTTGGTGGGGGCATAGAGTACCTGTTTATTATACCGAAAGTGGTAAATTCACTGCTGCAAGTAGTGAAGATGAGGCACGCAAAAAACTTGGTATTGGAGAAAACAAAAAAGTTTGGCAAGATGAAGATGTACTTGATACTTGGTTTTCATCATGGCTTTGGCCCCTTACAACTATGGGTTGGAATGGGAATGATGATACTCTCGAAACTGATGATATTAAAAAATTTCTACCAAGCGATTTATTGGTTACTGGTCCTGATATTATCTTTTTTTGGGTAGCCAGAATGATTATGGCTACAAAGAAATTCAAAGGTGAAGTACCATTTAAAAATGTATATTTTACTTCTATGATTAGAGATGGTCAAGGTAGAAAATTATCTAAGTCTCTTGGCAATTCACCCGACCCATTGAATATATTAAGCAAATATGGTGCTGATGCTGTTAGATTTACTATGCTTTATTTAGCTCCTCTTGGTTCTGATGTTAGAATGGATGTAGATGTAAAAGCACAAGATATTCCATCTATGGAAATTGGTAGAAATTTTGCCAATAAAGTTTGGAATGCTGGTAGATTTTTGAATATGAAAAAATCTGAAATTACTGAATATTCAAATTCAATATTAGAAGAAAATGAATTTTCAACAAGTGATAAATGGATTTACTCAAGATTAAATCAATCCATAAAATATTTGAATGATTCGCTTGATAATTATAAAGTTACTGATTATTCAAAGGCACTTTATGATTTTATTTGGAGAGATTTCTGCGATTGGTATTTAGAAATATTCAAGCTTGAATTTAATGCTGAAGAAAGCGATTTGATGAAATCGAAGAAAGTTAATTTTGCTTTAGACTGTTTAAATGAAATTATTAAACTACTTCACCCATTAATGCCTTTTATAACTGAAGAAATTTGGCATTTAATTAATCAAAAAGATAATAATTTAAGTATAAGCCAAGAGGCTTATCCTGAAGCAAATTTGAAAGCAATTGATTCCAAACTTGAGAAAGACTTTGAATTTATTCAAACTTTTGTAGAAGAATTTAGAAAAATGAGAGCAAATGCAAATTTAGCTCCTTCAAAAGCTGTAAAAGGATTTTATTCAATTGCAGAATCAAATTCTGAGTATGATTCTATATTAAGTTCTGTAAATTTGGGTTTAATAAAAAAGCTCGCAAGGCTTGAATCCTTTGAAAATTCAATTCCAATAGATATTATAACAATTGGTTCAGTTGTAAGAGGAATTGAAGTTAGAATTGAGAATAATAATATTGATATTCCAAAAGAAATTGAAAAGCTAACTCGTGAGATCGAGCGACTTTTTGGGCAGATTGAAGGAATAAATAAAAAGCTAAGTAATGAAACATTTGTTGGCAAAGCACCTGCAAATGTAATTGATATTGAAAGAAAAAAACTAAATGATATGACACTTAGTATGGCAACTTTAAAACAAAATTTACATAATTTTCAAAACTCTTAAAGAATTATTTACTTTAAATTCTTTAATTTCTTTATATTTACAATTGAATAATTTTACTTTTAGAATTAATTATGACAAAGAATCCAAAATTAGTATTACCAGAGATAGCAAATTATCATAGTTACGAAGTTTATACTGCCAATGGTGGATATAATGCTGCTCGTAAAGCACTCAAAATGAGCAAAGATGAAGTCATTAATGAAGTAAAAGCTTCTGGACTTCGTGGAAGAGGTGGAGCTTGCTTCCCTACTGGCTTAAAATGGTCATTTATGCCTAAAGTTTCAGATAAACCGAAATATTTAGCTATTAATGGTGATGAATCTGAGCCTGGCTCATTTAAAGATAGACAAATCTTTGAATATAATCCTCATGGATTAATCGAGGGTGCTATAATTGCAGGACATGCAATGGGCTTGAAAGCTGCTTATATTTACATTCGTGGTGAATATCACAAATGGGTAAATTGTATGCAAGATGCAGTTGATGAAGCTTATGCTGCTGGAGTAGTCGGCGATAAGATGAAAGAAACTTTTGGTATTGACTTTTCAATGGATATTTATGTTCACAAAGGTGCTGGTGCTTATATTTGTGGTGAAGAAACTTCACTTATGAATTCTATGGAAGGCGATAGAGCATATCCAAGATTTAAACCTCCTTTCCCTGCACAAGTTGGCTTGTGGGGTTGCCCAACAACTGTAAATAATGTAGAAACTATTGCAACTGTACCTGCTATATTCAATATTGGTGCTAGTGAATATGCAAAACTTGGAGCTTCTGGTCATGCTGGTACTTTACTTTATGGAGTAAGCGGGCATGTTAATAAACCCGGTGTTTACGAACTTGAAACAGGTATTTTACTTACAGATTTAATCTATGATGTTTGTGGTGGTGTTAAAAATAATAAGAAAATTAAAGCTATTATTCCGGGTGGTTCATCTATGCCTCCATTAAGAGGTGATGAAATTGAAGGAATAAAAATGGATGAAGAATCTTTAAAGAAACTCAATACTCATATTGGTACTGCTGGTGTGATGGTAATGGACGAGGATACTGATATAGTGAAAGTAACTTTACGTATTGCTCATTTCTATCATCACGAGTCTTGTGGGCAATGCACACCTTGTAGAGAAGGTTGCGGTTGGATGGAAAAAGTATTGAAACGTATCAATAAAGGCGAAGGAACTTCACAAGATTTAGATTTATTACTTTCAGTTTGTGATAATATTGAAGGAAATACTATTTGTGCTTTAGGTGATGCAGCTGCATGGCCCATAAGAGGTTTCTTATTAAAATTCAGAGATGAATTTGAAGCAAAAGTTAAGAAAAATCGTTCTTTCCAAGCATTGAATGTTGTACATGGCAGAAGAGAAAGTGCAAATACTTTAGTATTTGAAAATTAATATTTATTATTTTAAGAAAATTGGGCTAATTGAATGAAAAAGCTACTTAAGAAATTAGGTAGTTTTTTTTTTATTCATAAATTGAAAAGGCTTGAAAAATAGGATTAATATATCTATCTTTGCCTTAGCATTATTTTAACAATTATCAATATAATATGAAAATCAAGAAATTCTACTTAATACTTATCTTTATTTTAAGCCTCACACCATTATTTTCTCAAGAGTGGGAAGATTGTAATACAAATTTTGAAGGTGCAAACATTTATGGAATGGCATTTGATGGAGCAAATAAATATGCTTATTTAAGAAACTCAAGTATGTATATAAGTTCGGACAATGGCAATACATGGAGAAAAAGCTTATCAGGATTAAATAATTTTCAAGTAATAAGTATAACAGCTTTTGATAAAATTGCATTTGCTGGCACACAAGCAAATGGACTTTACAAAAGCACTAATTTTGGCTTGGACTGGGAACCAGTAAATAATAATATTTCAAATTCACAAATCAGCATTTTAGATTATCATAATAGTAAATTTTATGCAGTCGCTTATTCTAATTTATATTATAGCTCGGATAATGGGAATTTGTGGAATATAATTGATAGTGCAAGCCAAGTAAATGGAATTACAAGTATATCATTTGTAGATAGTATTATATATGTAGGTACTTATTCTGGAGAAATTTATAAAATCAATGAAAAAGATTTTAAATTTATTAAGTTAAATTATAATCTTAAAACATCAATTAATACAATCAAAGCAGATGCAAAAAATTTATATGTTGTTAGTAATAAAATGCTTTATGTTGATTCAAACTTTTCAGGAATTTTAAAACAAAAACTTATATTCAATTTTTATCATGGCTTAGTTGTAAAAGCTTCAAAAATATTCATAGCAGATACTATAGCTAGTATTAACTCAAGTACTGATTACGGGAATACTTGGGTAAGATTATTTAATCCAAATAATACAGCAACAATTAAAATATATCAAGATGGAGATTATTTTTGGAAAACAGTTAATGATTTTGGTATTGAAAAAAGTAATGATGATTGTAAAACTTGGCAAAAAAAATCAAATGGTTTAAAAGAAATAGGTATTTCTTTTGTAGATTCAATTGAAAATGATTTATATGTAGGCTTTAGTGCTGGAGTTTATAAAAGCAATCGTAAAAACATTTCTTGGAATGCATTAAGCTCTTTTTCACAAAATACTTATGTTCAAAGCATTAAAACAAATGGAACAGATTATTATATTTCTTCAAACTCAGGTGGATTTAATCAAGGTAAAAATGATAACAAAGGAATTTATAAAAGTTCTGATAAAGGAGTTTCTTGGGAACCAATTTTAGGGAATATATTAAGTCCAATTATTAATCAATTTGTTATTTCAGATTCAATACTTGTAATTACTTCTATTAGAACGATATACACAAAATCTGTAAATTCTAAAACTTGGATAGTAAATCAAAATTCTGATATGACAGACGTAGTTTCGTTATTTAAATTTGGGAAATTATTATTTGCTGGTACAAATCATGGCATTTATAAAAGTAATAATAATGGTGTTGATTGGATATATACTGATTCGACATTAATTTTAAATAAAGTAAATTGCTTTGCTTCTATTGGAAATAATTTATATATAAGTTTGAAAAGATTATCAGAAAATTCACCTAATTATAAATATGGAAAACAAACAGGGATTTATAAAAGTACGGATAATGGTAATTCTTGGTCGAATTTCAGTAATGGACTTGATACTATTGAATCATTTACAATTTCAAATTATGAAAAAGATCTATTTATTAGTTATAAAAACAATGGAGTTTTTAAATGTATTAATGAATCTAATAATTGGGAAAGTGTTGAATTAAATGTAAATTCAAAAAACACTTCATTTG
>JAYTXK010000310.1:0-8746 GCA_043743005.1 Ignavibacteriota bacterium | reverse complement strand
TCAGTTGGGCAAACAAAAGTAAAATCCATTGGATAAAAGAAAAATACTACCCATTTACCTTTGTAATCTTCTAAAGAAATATTAACAAAAGCATTATCAGGATTTAAGTTTGCAGAATTACCACCAATTACAGCAGTACCTTTGAATATAGGAGCTGGATTTCCAACTAATAAAGACATTTGAACTCCAAAAATTTTATTTTAAAAAAGTATTATTTTCATATTATAAACGATAAAATCGATAATTTAGTTTTAAGTTGTGAATAATAATCACAAAATATGATAAAAATATTTGTTGATTTATGCAAAATAATCTTTAAATATTACATTTATATATTCAATCAAATATTTAAAAAAAATCCCCCAAAAATACTAATCTTTCCAATACGTCTTTATTATTTGGAAATAAACACTTAAATTGCTGTTCTGAAAAATTACGAAAAAATAAATCTATGCAAAGACATTTACTTAAATCAAAAATACATAGAGTTACCCTTACTCAAGCTGATTTGAACTACGAGGGGAGCATTACTATAGATGAAGATTTGATTGAAGCTGCTAATATGCTTGAATATGAAAAAGTCAGCATAGTAAATAACAACAATGGTGAAAGATTTGAAACTTATGTGATAAAAGGCGAAAGAGGCACTGGAGTAATTGGGTTAAATGGTGCTGCTTCCAGAAAAGGACAAGTAGGTGATATACTTATTATTATTAGTTATGGCACTTATAATAATGAAGAAGCAATTAATCACAAGCCAATCAAGGTATTTGTAGATGAGAACAATAAAATTAAAGAAGTAAATTGATTATGGAAAAAAGTTTAGCTGTAGTAATATTAGCTGCTGGCAAAGGCAAAAGGATGAATAACCCAGAATTGCCTAAAGTGCTTGCCGAACTAAATGGAAAGCCATTAATCCAATATGTTTTGAATCAAATTGAACAATTTTATCCTGAAAAAGTTGTAACAATAGTAGGACATCATAAAGAACACGTAATTGAATTTATTGAAAATCTTGGTTTATTGAATCACACTTTTGCTGAGCAAATAGAGCAACATGGCACAGGACATGCAGTAATGCAAGCCAAAAATGAACTAAGTGAATTTGATGGAGATGTTTTAATTCTTTGTGGTGATGTTCCCCTTTTGCAATATTCTACATTAAACCATTTTATTTCAATACACCAAGAGACTAATTCTGATTTATCTGTATTAACTGCAGTTACTTCTAATCCATTTGGATATGGTAGGATTGTAAGAAACTCTAATAATGATTTTGAAAAGATAGTAGAAGAAAAAGATGCAAACGATTCTGAAAAAGCTGTAAATGAAGTAAATAGTGGTATTTACTTAGTTGATTGTAAAAAGCTATTTTATGCACTTAGTAAGATTCAAAATACTAATGCACAAGACGAATATTATTTGACAGATATTGTAAGTATTCTAAAAAGTGAAGATAATAAGATTAATGCTTATTCATTGGTTAGCTTTGATGAAATGCAAGGGATTAATTCGCAAGATGATTTGCTTAGAGCAGCAAAATATTTTGATTTTATAAATCAAAAATAAGTAAAAATGATAAATAAAATTAATCATATTGGAATTGCAGTTAAAGAGATAGACATTGCTTTAGAAAATTTTAGAAAGATACTTGGCTTTACTGATGTACATAGAGAAATAGTTGAAGAGCAAAAGGTACAAATAGCTTCCTTTAAAGTTGGTGAGGTCTTGATTGAATTGACTGCTCCTATAGATGAAAGTTCGACAATTGCAAAATTTATTGAAAAGCGTGGAGAAGGGATTCATCATATTGCTTTTGAATCTGATGAAATTCAAAATGATTTAAATTCTGTCAAAGACAAAGGGATTAATTTAATTAATGAAACTCCTTTATTTGGTGCTCATGAAATGTTAGTTGCTTTTTTACATCCAAAGTCAACTAATGGCGTTTTGATTGAATTTTGTCAAGCTAAATAATTTTATTAGTATTTTTTATAGTTTGATTTCTTATATTTTAATAATTCATTTTTCATTTATTTAGAATAATATGCCGAAATTAATTTTAGTTAGACACGGACAATCACTTTGGAATTTGGAAAATAGATTTACTGGTTGGGTAGATATTGAATTATCTCCTCTTGGATTGGAAGAAGCTCAACAAGCTGGCAAGTTATTAAAAGGCATTTCTATAGATGTATTATTTACATCTGTATTGAAACGTGCTACCGATACAGCAAAAATTATTTTAGAGCAAATGGGTATTAGTGAAATTGAAACTCATAGAGATGAGGCATTGAACGAAAGACATTATGGCGATTTGCAAGGCTTAAATAAAGATGATATTGGTAGAGAATATGGATTGGAACAATTGCATATTTGGAGAAGAAGTTATGATATTCCTCCTCCAAAAGGTGAGTCATTAAAAGATACTCAAGAGAGAGTAATGCCTTACTATTATAGTACTATTGAGCCAATGCTAAAATCTGGAAAAGATGTATTGGTAGTTGCTCATGGCAATTCTCTTAGATCGATGCTAATGCACCTTGAAAACATTTCAAAAGATAAAATTACTGAATTAAATATTCCAACGGGAGTTCCTTATGTTATCGAACTCGACAATAATTTGAACATTGTATCTAATAAATACCTTGAATCTGGAAATTAAATGAAATTGATTAAAATCACTTTACTTCTTTTTGTTTTTACAATTATTAATTTGCAAGCAGAGTCCAAACTAATCAAAGCTGCAAAAGATGAAATGAACCGTTCTATGAAAGAACTTGGTAAATTACCAAATGCTCCATATTATATTGCATATTCAATTTCTGATATTAATAAAGTTTCAATTGCTTCATCATTTGGAAAGATTGAATCTGATAATTCTGATAAAAGTAGAATATTTGATATTGATTTGAGAGTTGGCTCATATCAATTTGATAATACTCATATACTTCGTGGCAATCCATTTGATTTTAGTGGTGGTGGTGGATTTACCGAGCTACCTATGGAAGATAATGAAGATGCTATTCGTAATATTATTTGGCAAACTACAGATAGACAATACAAATCTGCTATTGAAAGATATGAAAAAGCAATTACTAACCAAAAAGTAAAAGTAGATGAAGAAGATAAATCTGCTGATATGTCAAAAGAAAATCCAATCATTTATTCTGGTCAAAAACCTAAACTTAGCTATGATAAATCTAAAATCGAAGAAATGCTTCGCAGATTGAGTGCAAGATTTGCAAAAGAAGATTGGCTTTATGATGGTTCAGTTAATTTTAATGCAGAAGAAATGGAAAAAACTTTCATAAATACTGAAGGCTCTGAATTAAATTATGGAGAGGCTTATGTAAGAATGTTTGTTTATGCAAAAACCAAAGCAAGTGATGGAATGAGTTTGCCATTGTACAAAAGCTACTTTTCATACACAGTAGATGGACTTCCAAAAGAAGAACAAATTGCAAAAGATATTGATGAATTAATTACATTGCTTAAAAAATTAAGAGATGCACCACTAATGACTACTTTCACTGGTCCTGCTATTCTTTCAGGTGAGGCATCGGGTGTATTTTTCCATGAAATATTTGGTCATAGAGTGGAAGGTCATAGAGAAAAAGATCCTAATTCGAGCCAAACCTTTAAGCAATCAATTGATAAAAAGATTTTTCCAGATTTTATATCAGTTACTTTCGACCCTACTATAAAAACTTTGAAAAATAAGGAAGTTTCAGGGTATTATGAATATGATGATGAAGGGGTAAAAGGGCAGAAAGTAAATACAATTGAAAATGGAATCTTCAAAAATTTCTTAATGAGCCGCTCTCCAATTGATAAATTTAATAATTCAAATGGTCATGGAAGAAAACAAGCAGGATATAAAGCTGTTTCAAGACAATCAAATTTGGTAGTAAATACTACAAAATCTCTTCCATTTATTGAGCTAAAACAGAAATTAGTTGATGAATGTAAAAAACAAAATAAAGAATTTGGTTTGTATTTTGTAACAGTTCAAGGTGGATTTACTTTCACAAGCAGAACAATACCAAATGCTTTCAATGTTACTCCATTAGTAGTTTATAAAATATTTGCTGATGGCAAGCCTGATGAATTAGTTCGTGGAGTGGATTTAATAGGTACTCCACTTTCTACTTTTGCTAATATCATTGAATCAGCTGATGATTTTGGTGTATTTAATGGTGTATGTGGGGCTGAAAGTGGTGGGGTTTATGTAGCTGCTTGTTCTCCAAGCCTTTTGGTTTCAACTATAGAAGTGCAAAAGAAAAAGAAATCACAAGCCAAACCACCAATTCTGGTTGCACCTACAGGAGCTAATCCATAAATGGATCAAAATTTTAAAGAAGTTCAAAAGTTACGTCAATTTTGGATTTGGGGTGTATTGGTATTATTAATTTCAGTAATGTCTGCTACATTGTATTATGGGATATTGAAATATATTGGTGATTGTAATCTTATAAATATTGTAATACTAGTAGTTGTTTCTTTAATTGAAATATTGGTTGTATGTTTAATAATATTAACAAAATTAGATACAGAAATAAACTATCAATCTATTTCAATTAAAATGACTCCATTTCATTTGAAACCAAGAGTTTATAATTGGGAAGATGTTGAAAAAGTATCAATTAGAAAATATAGACCGATTGTAGAATATGGTGGTTGGGGAATTAGAATGAGTATGAATGGTCTAGCATATAATATATCAGGAAATATGGGAATGCAATTAGAATTAAAAAACAAAAAAATGATATTAATTGGTACTCAAAAAGCTGAGGAATTAAACCAATTTTTAACTTCAATTGGGAAAATATGAAAAAATTAATTATATTTATTATTTTAGTAGTAAGTTCTGCAAAGTTATTTTCTTTAGATAATAACAAAGAAATGATAATGCGTGCTATGAGAGATGAAATCAAACGATCTATGAATGAATTACATTTATCATCTTTAAAAAAGCCATATTATATTGAATATCAAATTGTTGAAAATAATCCAAATGAAATAAAGTCAGTATTAGGAAGTTTGGTTAGTTCTGAAACTCAAAAATCAATTATTCTAAATTCAACAATTAGAGTTGGGAATTATAAATTTGATAATACAAATTTCTTTGATGTAGGGTTGTCATTTTTTGGAAGTGGTGATGATGAGGAAAGATTTAAAAAAAGACAATTACCGATTGAATTAGATTATGAATCACTTCGTAGAGAGCTATGGCTTGCAACTGATGCAGCATATAAACAGTCGGCAGAAATTTATTCTAAAAAAGAAGCAACTTTAAAAAATAGAATTATTACTGATACTACCACTGAAGACTTTGCAAAAGCAAGCATTACTAAAAATAACAAAGAAAAAGAAATACCAAAATTTGATACTAAATATTTTGAGAATATATCAAAAGAAATGTCTGAAGTATTTTTGAAACATAAAGATATTTTTAATTCAAGTGTTGGAATTGAATTTTTACCCAAAACTATTTATTATGTGAATAGCGAAGGTATTGAATACACAAAAACTGAACTTTATTATGGAATTGAAGTTGTTGCTTATGCTCAATCGAAAGATGGAATGCCTTTGGCAAACCATTTTACTTCCCTTGCAAAAGATGTAAAAGACTTGCCAAATAAAGATTCATTACTCAGAGGTACTATTCAATGTGCTGAAAAACTGAATGAAATTATAAATTCTAAAAAAATTATTGAATCATATTCTGGACCTATACTATTTGAAGGCAATGCAGCAGCAGAGGCAATTGCTCAAATCTTTGCTCCACACTTAGTATCTCAAAGAGCTCCATTAACTGAATCTGGTATGCAGGAAAGTGATAGGAATACAGCATTTCAAAATAAAATTGGTGGTAGAGTATTGCCAGAATTTCTTAGCTTGGAAGATAATCCTATAATGAGTAAATTTGAAACTACTGGGTTAATTGGAAATTATTACTTAGATGATGAGGGACTTTCTCCTAAAGATTTAACAGTTGTAAAAGACGGTTATTTAAAATTATTGTTTAATTCAAGGATACCAACTAAAAGGCAAAAAGAATCAAATGCTCGATGCAGAGGTGGTGCAGCAATTTATAGTAATTTAGTTTTGAAGGCTAAAGAAGATAAAAAATTATCTAATTCTGAATTAAAATCAAAATTATTGAAATATGTAAAAGACAGAGAACTTCCTTATGGAATAATTATTCGTAAAGTAATTAATCAAAACATTATGTTTACTTCACTTTATCGAGCTTCAAATGGTAATTTTGAAATTCCAAGGAATAACACCTCATTATCTGTAATAGAAGCATATAAAATCTTTCCAGATGGTAAAGAAGAATTAATTAGAGGTGGTTTGATTTCAGGAATTACTCCTCAAACTTTCAAAGATATAGTTTATGTAGGTAATAAAGACTATTCACTCAATTTGCTTTCACCAGCTGTCATATCATCATTTATATCAGGTGGAGATCAATTTGTAGGAACTTCTGTTACTTGCCCAAGTATTCTTTTAGAAGATTGTGAGTTAAAAGCAAATGATGCAGATTTTAAAAAATTACCTTATTTGACTAATCCAATTGGATTAAAATAAAATACTGTTTTAGAAAAATGATTTATTAACATCAATATAAAAAAAATAAGTGGATAATACAAATCTAACCGAAGAATTAGTTACAGCAAAAGATAATGCTTATTATATTGCTGTAATATTAAGTAAAAAATATTTTATTATATCATTTACATTTATTTTTACAATTGCAGTTGGAATAGCAGCATTCAAATTTATGCCTAATATGTATAAATCTTCAATAAGTTTAGTTCCTCCAAAAACCAATCCTAATGGAATTGAAGGAGCATTATCAGGTGTATCTTCTGCTTTGAAAGATTTTGGATTATCCAAAATGGGTGCTGGTTCATCGGGTGATGATTATTCATTAATGGTAATTCTTAATAGTAGAAAAGTAGTTGATTCTTTAATACATAAATACTCTTTAGCTCAAGTATATCAAATCCCTGATACTTTTATGTCAAAAGTTAGAAAACAATTTGAAGAGAATAGAGAAATCTCTTTAGAAAGAGAAGGTAATTATATTATTAGTATATGGGATATTGATAAACAAAGAGCTGCAAATATTGCTAACGATTATGCTGATATTGCAAATAATTTAGTTATTAATATTTTTCAAGAAGAAGCTGTTTTTAATTTGAATTATATGGAAATTAGACAAAAGACTGTAGATTCAAATTTAAATGAAATTAGTAAGAAATTAGAAAACTATTCTAAAGATAAAATGATTTTCTCTCCAATAGATCAAGCAAAGTCATTGAGTGCTGGTCTTGCCGAAATTAAATCTCAAATAATCATAAACGATATATCTTATGAAATTGCAAAAAACAAATACGGAGAAAATGACCCAAACACTCAAAATTATAAGTTACTATTAGAACAAACAAAAATGAAATTAAAAGAAGCAGAAACAAAACCCGGCTATGCTGGAAATTTTTCTGTTAGTAATGCATCTGAAGTTGGTTTGACCTATGCGAAACTATTTACTGAGTTTGAAACTCTTTCAAAAGTAAAAGCATTTCTAATACCTTCAATAGAAAAACAAAAACTTGATGTCAATAGGAACATTAAAAGTTTGATAATAGTTGATAAAGCTATACCAGCTGATTTAAAAGATAGACCTAAAAGAAGTGTATTAGTATTAGGTGCATTTCTTGGAGGCTTTATTTTATCTATATTATTAGTTTTTTCTTACCATAATATGAAACTCTTTAGAAAAAAATTAAAACAAATAAATATAAATTAATTTTTGACAAACAATAATTTAAATATTAAAAGAGTATTTGAAATTACTCCATTGGGAAGTTTATTTGTAATATCTTCAATACTAATAGCTACATCAATTTGTGTTTTTCTTACATACTTAAATTTAGCTATTTTTATTTTACCAATAGCTCTAATTTTGCCTTTGCCTTATATATTTGTAAAGTATCCAAAAATCTGGATATATAGTGTTATTGTTTCATTAGCATATTTTGTAATTGATAGTTCTGAAGGAGTATCTATTTTAGATGTAGCTATTGGAGGTTTTTATTTTTCAACTTTATATTTATGGCTTGCTTGGCATTTAGTTATTAAAAAAACAAGACTTGTACACAATATTTCTGATTGGTTTGTTCTTTTTTTGACATCTTTATTGCCCTTATATCTAATTCTATCAACTCTTAATGAAGTTGTTATTTTAGATAGTTTTAGAGAAGTCTTGTTGTATTCATTAATTTTATTTTATTTTCCAATTAGATTTTATTTTAGTGAAAAAAAAGATGTAGTATTTCTACTTGTTTTATTTGCTTGTGTGGTTTTGTTTTTAGAATTTCATCAATACTATACTTATTATACAACTTTTAAAAGAAGTGTTGTTTATGCTTATCAAATTACTTTAGGTGATGGTAGGGTAAATCAAACTATTTTTACTATTACGGTGGTTTCATCATTACTTTTTACTTTTTATTTTAAGAAAACTAAACATAGAATAATATTACTTGCTTTTACTTCATTAACTTTTATTTCATTATTATTAACTTTTTCAAGAGCATTTTGGCTTGCAGCATTATTTGAATTTGCATTAATCTTTTTATACATAAATTATAAAGAAAAAATTAAGTTTGTTTTTTATTTAAGTACAATTTTTTTGATTTTTATATTAAGTATAAATTTTGCATTTCAAGATAAA
>JAYTXK010000309.1:0-1651 GCA_043743005.1 Ignavibacteriota bacterium | reverse complement strand
CTTATCTTTTGGTTCCATTAAAAAATCTTTTATTTTTCCGGGAAGTTCTTCTAATTTTGGTAATGTAATATTTTTAAATGCATCTGTTGGATTTGAAATAAAATCTTTAGCTTTATCTATTAAATCCATTGGGTTCATCTTAATATTAAAAGGACTACTGCTTTGAGGATCTAAAACCATTCTATTGATATTTGTATCAATTGCTGAAACTTTGATTTTAGTAGAATCAACTGGAGCAATAATTGCTGAGGTATCTTTCATTTTTAAAGAATCTGGCAACAAACTCCCACTTTTCAAAACTGCAAGATAATCTAATCCAGTTCTTAATTCCATTGCATATTTAGATTTAGGGTATTGAGCAATTAAAATGTTATAATAATATAAGGCACTATCTTTATTATTTAACTTGTTTTCAAAAGTCCAACCAATTGTGTAAAGTGATTTTGGAGCTAACTCAATCTTTGGATATTCATTATAAACTTTTAAGTATTGAGTATTAGCAAATTGAAATTGTCCAGTTTTTCTCAATTCAGTTGCAGAAGAAAAAATATCATTTACTGTATCAATGACAAATTTTTCAGTCATTCCTAATTCTTTCATCATTGCTTTTCCATATTCTGTTTTTGGATATATAACTGCAATAACTTCTTTTAATGAGTCTGATGTTTTGGGGTCAATGGTTTGAATTTTTCTCATATAAGCATATAAATACTTAGCTGTAAATTCGCTTGTTGGTGGAGATACTGTGGAAGCTAATTTATAATAATACAATACAGAGTCTTGATGATTCAATTTTTCGTGTATTCTACCAATTTCGTATAAATAAACAGATGTGTAAGTACGCATAGTATCGGAAACTTTTTCTCCCTTACTAATTTTTTCAAGCAAAGGAGTGCAAGAAGACTTTTTGCTATCCCAATCTGAAAGCAACTTATACATATCAAAAGAAGTTTGAAAAACAGGTGTTTTAGCTGACTTTGATTTTACAAAATATTGAAGTGATTTTAAATATTCATCTTTTTGATAAAAATCCATTCCACGTTCAAATTGATAGCAAGTAATAAGGATATTATTAATAAAAGTAGTATCTGCAAATTTTTCAGCAAGCACTAATTCTTTTTCTTTAGTATCTAAAAAATCTTTTGATTTGCCAACAGTATCTTTTAGTTTCAATCTCATCATATTTAATCTTTCAGCAAATGCAAATCCTTTCCATTCTTTAAATTTCCCATCATTCTCCAAATCAGATAATATTTCTTCAGCTTCTTTATATCTACTTAACCTATTTAAAGAAGCAGCCTGATATAGCTTTGATTCGAACTTACCTAAGTAGTCTGGTTTGTATTTATTTACTTCGGCAAATGCTTTTTCAGAAAGTTCAAATTTTGAAATTCTGTATAATAATGCAGCCATATCTAATTGCCACTTTGCTTTTTGAACTGCATCATCAGTTTGAACTATAGCTTGCTTATATGGTCTTAATGCACCTTCCAAATCATTTTCATAAAGAGCAAGTTCAGCTTGAATTCTAAATGCTTCTGATAAAATATCATATCTTTGTTTAAGCCATGCTAAGTCAACTGTTCTGGATAAAAGCATTTTACCAGAATAAAAATTTCTTTCAATTATTAGGTTTTTTGCAAAAAGTAAA
>JAYTXK010000308.1:0-2911 GCA_043743005.1 Ignavibacteriota bacterium | reverse complement strand
GAAAAATATTCAATAACTTTACAAAACTATATATTAGATGATAATGATAAAGAGATAAATGTTTCAGCTCAAACTGAATATAAAGATTTTACAAGAGATTTGAAAGTAGAAAAAATAGTTGAAGGTAAAAAAATAATTTCTTTTAATGCTTTCAAACCAAACGATAGTTTGTTTCAAAGTTCAGCGAGTTCAAGTTTAAAAGAATTATCAAATTTTGTAAAAAGCCAATCTAATGTATCTTATAGTTTAAATATTAATATGTCTGATTGTAAATTTAAACCATTAAAATCGAAAAAGACTATATTAGAAGGTAAAAAGAAAAAAACAATTTCTTCTGAAATAAGTGTTCAGGAGCAATCTGACAAGGTATTTCAAGCAAGAGTTAATAATATAAAAGCTGTTTTACTTGAGAATAAAATGAGAGTAATGTCATTTACTTTCGTAAAAGATGAAAGCTCTATTTCTAATCAAATTTCAAAAGACAAAAAAACAGATAAGAAAACTGATAAAAAGAATTCAAAACCCAATTCCCAATCAAATATTTCTATAATTGTATTAAAAGTTAGAGAGTAATGAAATGATTAGTTCCCAATAAATACTTTGAAATTAATTCTACGATTGACTTTCAAACCTTCTTCTAAACTTCTTGATCCATAAGGTTCGCTTGTTCCTTTTCCAGTTGTAATTATTCTTTTTCCATCAATACCTTTAGATATTAAATAACTTTTGGCATTGATGGCTCTTTTATCAGAACGTTCTTGATTTGTTTCTTCGTTTGATGCAGCATCAGAATGAGCTTCTATAATAAAAGCATAATTTGAATATTCATTAAGCACTTCAGTAACAATGTCCAAATATTTTTTCATATTTGAATCCAAATCCAATGATTCTGACTTTTCGTAATAAAAAGTTTTTAAATTGCCTAACATCACTACATTGCCAGAATTTAATTTTACTGTTTTACAGGAAGCAAAAACCAAAATCAATAATAGAATTACAAAGTTTTTCATATAATTTATCCCTTTAAATATTCAATTTTAAATTCTTTTTCAAGTTTTTTAATTTCATCTCTTAATTGAGAAGCAAGTTCGAAATCTAAATTTTTTGAAGCATCTTTCATTTGCAAAAAAAGTTCATCAAGCAACATTTTCTGTTGCTCTTCAGTCATTAATTTAAGTGTAGGGTCAGCTCTTTTTGCTCTTACTTCTTCTCTATATATTTCTCTTTCTACTTTCTGTGAACTAACATCAGCAATAGAAGTTGAACTTAATATTTCTTCTCTAGATTTGAATAAAGTAACTGGAACTAATCCATTTACTTTGTTATACTCAATTTGAATTTCCCTTCTACGTTTTGTTTCATCAATTAATACTTGCATCGATCTTGTAATCCTATCGGCATATAATATTACTAAACCACCTGCATTACGAGCAGCACGTCCTGCCATTTGAAGTAAAGCACGCTCACTACGTAAAAACCCTTCTTTATCAGCATCTAATATAGCTACTAAAGATACTTCAGGCATATCCAAACCCTCTCTCAATAGATTTATACCAACTAATACATCAAAATCACCTAATCTAAATTTCCTAATTACATCTACTCTTGCAAATGAATCCAAATCAGAGTGAATATAAGCAACTTTTATATTAAGTTTAGCCAAATAGTCAGTCAAATCTTCTGACATTCTTTTAGTTAAAGTTAAAACCAACACTCTTTCACATTTAACTTCTCTTATTCTGATTTCATTAATTAAATCATCAATCTGAGTTCTCACAGGTCTAACACTTAGTTCAGGGTCTAAAAGTCCAGTTGGTCTTATTACTTGTTCTACAAATATTCCTTCAGTTTTTTCCATTTCATAATCTGAAGGAGTTGCACTAATGTACACAACTTGGTTAACCATTGATTCGAACTCTTCAAATTTCAAAGGTCGATTTTCCATTGCAGATGGTAATCTAAATCCATGTTCCACCAAATTTGCTTTTCTCATTTTATCACCACGATACATAGCTTTTAATTGAGGCAAAGTAATATGGCTTTCATCTATAACAAGTAAAAAGTCTTCAGGAAAATAATCAAAAATACAAGTTGGTCTATCTCCAAAATCTCTACCAGACATGTGCATTGAATAATTTTCAATACCAGAGCAATACCCTACTTCTTTCATCATTTCTAAGTCAAACATAGTTCGCTGTTCTAATCTTTGAGCTTCAACCAATTTATCATCTTTGCGAAGTACTTTTAATCTATCATAAAGCTCGTCTTTGATTTTTTGCATTCCAGCTATTAGTTGATTTTCTGAAGTAACAAAAAGTTTTGCTGGGTAAATTGTAGTAGCTTTTTCACTTGCTAAAATTTTTCCTGTAAGTACGTCAATATACGAGACTTTTTCAACTTCATTATCAAAAAGAGTTATTCTAATTCCCTCTTTATTTTCTGATGCTGGAATTAAATCTATACTATCTCCACGAACTCTAAATGTACCTCTTTGAAATTCAAAATCATTACGAGTATAATAAAGTTCAGATAACTTATATAATAATTGCTGCCTTGTGATTTTCATTCCTACTTTTATAGCAAATAGCATTTGCTTGAAATCGCTTTTTTGCCCTATACCATAAATGCAACTAACCGATGCAACCAAAATAACATCTCTATTATCATCTACCAATGAGGAAGTAGCTTTAAGCCTTAATCTGTCTATTTCATCATTAACAGCAAAATCCTTTTCAATGTATAAATCTTTTCCAGGTAAGTAAGCCTCTGGTTGATAATAATCATAATATGAAATGAAATACTCAACATTATTTTCAGGGAAAAACTGCTTAAATTCAGCATAAAGCTGAGCAGCAAGGGTTTTATTTGGAGATATAACCAAAGTTGGTTTATTTACTTTTTTTATAACATT
>JAYTXK010000307.1:0-1932 GCA_043743005.1 Ignavibacteriota bacterium | reverse complement strand
ATTAATTACTTGGGAAGGAATTGCAGAAAAAGACACAGTTGATTTATCATATAGTATTGATAGTGCTAAGAATTGGATTGCGATTCAAAATAATGTTACAGGTCTAAAGTATTTATGGAATAAAATCCCTTTACCAGAAAGTAAATTTTGCTTAGTAAAAGCAAAACAAAAATATAATGAACAATACAATTACAATATCAATACATTATTAGCTCACACAAAAGCAGTATTTAGTGCTAATTTTAGTCCAGATGGTAGCAAAATTATTAGTGGAGCAGGTGATAATACAATTAGATTGTGGGATGTTGAATCTGGTAATTTAATTAAAACATTAACAAGTTCGATTATTTTGAATGGTGTTTTTAATAGTGTAGTATTTAGTCCCGATGGAACAAAACTTGCAAGTGGTGCTGGTGATGGTTCAATAAAATTGTGGGATATTGCAAGTGGGAATGAACTAAATACTCTAACTGGACATATATTAAGTACTTACTCAATTAAATTTAGTCCAGATGGAAGCAAATTAGCGAGTGGTTCTTATGATAAAACTATAAAAATATGGGATGTTGAAACTGGGAATTTGATTAAAACATTAAATGGTCATTTGGATAGAGTGAGATGTGTCTGCTTTAGTCCTGATGGCAATAAAATAGTAAGTGGTTCATTGGATAGTACTATTAAATTATGGGACATTGCAAGTGGAAGTTTGATAAAGTCATTTAATGGAAATACAAGTGGAATTTATTCTGTGGACTTTAGTAGCGATGGTAGTAAATTGGCAAGTGGTAGTGGTGATGGAATAGTTCAAATATGGGACATTTCAAATGGGAACTTAATTAAATCAATGAGTGAAAATATAAATACAATTTTTAGTGTAAATTTTAATCCAGATGCAAGCAAAATAGTATGTGGCTCATCTGATAATACTCTTAAGGTATTTAATGTAAACAAAGGCACATTGATTAAAACTTTAATAGGTCATAGCAATTTTGTTTTTTCAACAAAATTTAATCCTGATGGAAGTAAGATTGTAAGCTCATCTGCTGACAATTCAATTAAATTATGGGAAGTACCAAAAGAGAGCATTCAAGAAGATATTTCAGATACTTTATTTTCAATTGAAGCTCCAAAATTTTCTTGCCAAAATATTGATATGAAAAAATGTTTTGTTGGTAGTTCAAAAGATTCACTTATTAGAAACTTAATTCTAAATACAGGGAGTTATAAATTTAGAGTTGATTCTATTTACTTTACTGGTGTTGATGCAAGTTCATTTATATTAGTATCTGGTTATCCTCCTTTTAATTTAGAAGCTGGAAATGGAGAAATATTAGAATTTAGATTTAACCCAAGCAAAATAGGTATTCATTCAGCTAAAATCAACATAATAACTCAATCGGAAACAATTGTTAAAGATATTATAGGTAAAGGAGTTGAGCCAATAATTAAAATATTAAATAGTATTGTTGATTTTGGAAGAGTATTAGTAAATACTAAAAAAGATACCTTAAATGCTATTACTATAAAAAATATTAGTAGTAAAGATTTAAATATTACAAATACAAATATTGTGGGATTAAATAATTCAGACTTTTATATGCTATATGGTGGTGGAGCTTTCACATTAAAATCTGGTGATACTGCAAAGTTGAATTTAAGGTTTGTACCTAAAAAAAATGGAAAAGAAAGTAGTAAATTAACTTTTGAATATAATGAATTAGGAAGCCCAACTATTATTCAACTTTTTGGGGAAGGAATATCAAAAGGGAAAGTTGTTTTAAAAATTGATACTTTAGAAGCTAAAACTGATACTTTTCTTGACATCCCTATTAAGTTATATCTTGATAGTATTGCAAATAATTCTGGAATAAAAACTTTAAATTTTGAAATAGCATTTAATAAAACAATTCTTTTTCCATTGGAAACTTACCC
>JAYTXK010000306.1:0-3507 GCA_043743005.1 Ignavibacteriota bacterium | reverse complement strand
GTCTTGTTAGTGGCATACCATAAGCTCTCGAAATAATTGTTTGAGCTGATATACCTAATATCCTTGATACGCTAAAAATCACAGTATAATAATCAAATTCTTTCAAACCATAATGGTAAAATAATACCCCAGAACTTGCATCTACATTAGGCCAAGGATTATTTATTTTAGAAATTTGTTGTAATACTTTTGGCACAACCTCAAATACATTAGCCACAGTTTGCCAAACAGTATCCTCAGAGCAATATTTTCTACCTGCTTCTAAGAATGCAGTAAATCTTGGGTCAGTAACTCTTAACACAGCATGACCATATCCTGGTACAACTTGACCAGAATTTAAAGTATCCCAAGTGAATTTTTCTAATTCTTCCAATGATGGAGTTCCACCAAATTTTTCCATTGTTTCAAGCACCCATTTCAAACATTCTTGAACTGCTAAGCCATGCAATGGACCTGCTAGTCCGTTCAAACCACCGGAAACAGTGTAATAAAGGTCAGATAAAGCAGAGCCAATAGTAGAAGCTGCAAATGAACTTACATTACCACCTTCGTGATCCGATAGGCAAGTTAGATACAAATTCATTACTTCAGCAAATTCTCCATTTGGATTGCCCAAACCTAACATATTTACATAATTTGTACCCCAATTTGCATTTGCATCAGGAGCAATTCTTTTTCCATCTGCATATTTTTTTCTATAAATATAAGCAGCAATAGCAGGCACTTTAGCAATTATATCCAAAGCATCTTCAAGAGTATAAGCCCAATATTCAGATTTTTTAATCCCTTCATCATAAGCTTTTGCAAACTTAGATTCACGCTGCATTATCAAAATTGAAGTATTGAATAATGTCATTGGATGAGAATCAGCAGGCATAGTATCAATTACATTCCAAACATAAGCAGGTACTTCTTGACGAGATTTCAAATCAGCTTGTAAGTCTGCAAGTTCACTATCATTTGGAATCGAACCAGTTAATAAAAGCCAAAAAATTTCTTCTGGCAACTTACCTGTTAATTCAGAAATAGGAGTACCACGAATAATTAATCCTTTGTCTGCTGGCACTTCTGAAGTATCGCATACCAGTCCTTTTATTCCTCTCATCCCTCCAAAAGCTTGTCCAATAGTTACTTCACCTATAACTTTTTCACTATATTCTTTAGCAAAGTTTTTTAAATCTTCAGCTTGAGCTGGCAATATCTGTTTTAATTTGTCTTTTAATAATGACATATTTTTTACCTAAATTTTAATTAATACTTTTTTATGTTTAATTTTTAATTGTAAATGCAAAATCAATAAACTTAATTCCAAATAGCTTGTTTTTAAATAAAGATTATTTAATTTTGTACAAACCAATAAGACAAAACTAATGAAAAATAAGATAATTTTAAATGTAATAATTGTAATATCAATTATTTTATTTTCTTGCACTAAAAATAATCCTACAAATACTGACTATAATTATAATAGTAAAGCAGTAATTACTGGTTATGATATGGGAATGTGTATATGCTGTGGTGGTTTAATACTTAGTTTCAAAGAAGATGCAACAGCATATTCGGTTATAAGAATAAGAAATTTTCCTGAAAAAACTGGAATTTCAGATACATCAAAATTTCCAATAAATGTTTGGATTGACTGGAAATTTGATTCATTAGGATGTGGTAATTACAAATTTATAAATATTTCTAAAATATCAAGAAGATAATTTATTTTTTGTTGTATCTTAATTGTTCTGGGAAAAATATATTATCCCAAAGGCTAATGCTAATACCAAAATAGTAATTAGAGAAAGAATCTGTTATACCAAATTGTTCAACTAAGCTACCACCAATTAAATTCTTTAATCCAGATGAGCCACTTGCATACCCAATTAAAAAATTAATATTTTGCCTATCTGATAAACGTAAATTTATTCTATTTCCAATGTTTATAAAACTTGATGGATAATAATTATATTCAACAAAAGGCTCTGTCGTAAGCTCATCGGCAATTATAGTTTGGAAATAACCTAATCTTACAGGCAATATACCCATACCCCATTCATTTCTACCAAGAGTTAAGATATTAATTAATGAAGTACCAAAATAAAACTTATTATTAAAATATGGAATAGCAACTGAAGTATTTATTAATTTTAGAGTTGCACCTTTGAAAAAACCTGCACTTACAGTATCTTTTATTCCACTTATTACAGAATATTTTGAACCCGAACCCAATAAGCCAAATTGAACTAATCCTATATCCCAAGCAGAATGATGGTAATCTTTCCATTCAGTATAAGTTTCAGGCACGATATTCAAAAAATCAAGGAAAGAAATACCTATTCCAAAATATGGAATTGAAGGGGATGTACCAACCTTTGCTGATTTTGTATCTAATTCGTTAACTCTTGGAGCATAGTCATTGCCTGCAATCTGAGGAGAAGAAGTACTATTAGACCCAACAGCGTAACCCAAATATGCTCTTAAATTTAGACCACCAATTGAGCCTAAATCTAATGAAACAGAAGTATTTATATATTGGGAAGGCCATGTACCCACCCCAACTGATGCAGTAACAGCAACATAAGGTATTTCCCTTCTTAAATAAAATCTCTTGCGAAGAAATGGAGTTGCAACACCAATTAGAGCGTTTTCTAATTTGGCATCACCAGCAATCATTTCAAAGCCATTAATCCCCCAAGACCAGTCTGGAGCATCATTAAAAACTCTCCATCTATGCTCAATTATCCCAAATCTATAAATTCCACCTGAAAATAAATGACTGGTTGCAGTATCACCTCTAAAGCTTTGGTTAAACATACCTAAGTCGGGATGAACTGCAAATATCCCAAATCCCAAGGCACTTTTACTATCACCACCCATAATTCCAACAGTTTCAATCAGACCAAGTCGTATAAAATCAGGATATTGCCTTTTTATAACGCTATCATAAGTTGTAAGCTCTCTATTGCTTTCAATTACTTTAGTTGAGGGACTTATAACCCCTCTATCTTTGTTTGCAGCTGAATTTTTTACAAAATGAGTAAATGTAGTATCAGTTTTAGTGATTTTATATGTATCAACTTCTTCACGAGTTGTTACAATACTACAACTTTGCAAAGAAACAAATGCTAAAACAAAAAATAATGAGTAGATTTTATTCATAATTAACACACTTTATAGTGTAAGGTTGAAATATTTGATGTAAAAATAATAAAGAATTATTAGAAATTATAATCTTTTGTTAAATTTCTTTACAATTTAGTGAAATTATTTTAAAAATGTAGCAAATATAATTCTTTTACATTATTAAAGAACTATAAATCACTCCTTTATCAATTTATATACAATTCCCTCTATGTCTATAAAATAAACTCCACTTGGATACTGACTAAAATTTAACTGAATTTTATTGTTTATATTTTGTACAATACTTGTATTCAATACTTGTCCTATTTGATTTGTAATAGTATATTGTATTTGTGGGAGCATACAAGTATTACTTATAGTTACAAAACCATT
>JAYTXK010000305.1:0-2924 GCA_043743005.1 Ignavibacteriota bacterium | reverse complement strand
CAACAACCCAATTATGGTAATTATCAAGATAGAGTTTATATAATGCATATAATAAATGGAATTAATTTTACAGGTAATAAAGGTGAGTGGTCTTATTCTTGGATTGCTCCTTCAGTTGATAGAGGAGCAATTACTTTTTACGCAGCTTTTGTCGCTGCAAATTCAAATAATACAAATGACGCAGATGATCAAACTTATTACACTAAGTTAGTTATTACTCCTGATATTTCAGACGTTAAAGATGAAATTAAAAATGAGGTTTTTCTATTTCCAAATCCTGCAAACGAAACAATTTCAATTGATAATGAGTTTTTGAATGAGAATTTTGAGATTTATAGTATTTTGGGTAATAAAGTAATGGAAGGAAAGGTTGGAAAACAAATTAATATTGAAATTTTGGCTTCTGGTTTATATATATTTTTATCTAAAAGCCAAATAATATACTTTGTAAAAAAATAGATTAAATTGATAAAAAAAAATCCTCATTTCTGAGGATTAATATTTATTTAGAATGTTGTTTGCAAAATTTACCAACACTTGCTTTTCTTGTACATTGCGTTCCTTTTTTAGTAGTTGCTTCGCACTGACCAGCTTTTTCATCTTTTTTTGTTTCAACTTTCTTTTCTTCTTTTTTAGGAGCTTCAATAGTTGCCTTTTTGTCAACTTTTTTATCAGTTGCGTTTACAGAATTTGATAAAATTAAAAGAATAGATAAAACTAAAGAAAATAACACAAATTTGAATTTCATAATTATCCTAAGTATAGTTGTATAAAATATTTATTCAAATATAAGTAAAAATATTATTATTGACAAATAGGAATTTAGTTTTTTAAATATTTATTGATTACTTTACAAATTAACAAATCTGATAAATCATTAATTACGAAATATTTCGTATTTTGCAATTCTAAAATTAAATTAATGAATAAATATAAATTGGATTAAAAATGAAATTACAATCTTATGCTTATGGAGAGTGGATTACTGGTAATGGTGATTATCAAAACTTATATAATGCAGTAAATGGAGATTTTGTAGCTGAAGTTTCTTCTAAAGGAATAAACTATGAAGATATGCTGAACTATGGAAGAAATGTAAGTAAAACTCTCAGAAATTATACAATTCACGAAAGAGCAAGAATGCTCAAAGCCTTAGCTTTTTATTTAACAGAAAAAAAAGAACTATTTTATGAGCTTTCAAAAGCGACAGGTGCTACTAAAATTGATTCTTGGATAGATATAGAAGGAGGAATTGGCACTTTATTTACCTAAGCAAGTAAATCAAGAAGGGAAATGCAAGATGAAAAATTTTATGTAGATGGAAATTTTGAACCACTTTCAAAAAAAGGAACTTTTGCTGGTCATCATATCTGTGTGCCTCTTGAGGGAGTAGCTATACATATTAATGCTTTTAATTTTCCTTGTTGGGGTATGCTTGAAAAAATGGCACCTTCTATAATTGCAGGTATGCCAGTTATAATCAAACCCGCCTCACTTACTTCATATCTTACTGAACTTATGGTTAAGGAAATCATTTCCTCTAAAATACTACCTGAAGGTAGCATTCAATTAGTTAGCGGTTCACTTGGAAATATGCTTGATTTTGTAAATTGCCAAGATGTAGTTACTTTTACTGGTTCAGCATATACAGGAAAAAAGCTAAAAACGCACCCTGCAATAATAGACAATTCTGTTAGATTTAATATGGAGGCTGATTCACTTAATTTCTGTATGTTAGGTGAAAAAGATGCTCCAGGCACTCCAGAATTTGAATTATTTATTAAGGAAGTGCAAAGAGAAATGACTACAAAAGCAGGTCAGAAATGTACTGCTATACGCAGAACAATTGTTCCAGAAAAATATGCAGAAGATGTTGCTAAAGCATTGGGTGAAAAATTATCTAAAGTAACACTTGGAGACCCATCTCTTGAAGGTGTAAAAATGGGACCACTTGCTGGTAAAGAGCAAGTAAAAGATGTTACTGATAATATGAATTTAATTTTAAATGAGGCTGAAATTGCCTATGGTTCAAATGCTGACTTTAATTTAATTGGCGGAAGTAAAGAAAAAGGTGCTTTTTTTGCTCCAATGGTGCTTTTAAGTAAGGACCCAATTAATAAAAAAGCACCACATAATGTGGAAGCTTTTGGACCAATAACAACAATTTTACCATATAAAAATATTGATGAAGCAATTGAAATAGTAAAATTGGGCAAAGGTTCATTAGTTGGCTCTGTTTTTACTTCAGATAATAATTTTGGAAGTGAAATTATTTATAATACAGCTTCTTATCATGGTAGGATAATGCTTATAAATAAAGATTCAGCAGGCGAATCCACAGGGCATGGCTCTCCAATGCCTCAACTTGTGCATGGTGGTCCTGGAAGAGCTGGTGGGGGAGAAGAGCTTGGTGGAATAAGGTCTATATTTCATTATATGCAACGTACTGCAATTCAAGGACACCCAACTTCATTAACTCATATTACAAAACAATATCAAACTGGTGCAGAAAGATTTGAAGATATTCGCCATCCTTTTACTAAATATTATGAAGAGTTAAATATTGGTGATACTTTAAATACGCACAAGCGTTCTATTACTGAAACAGATATAGTTAATTTCACTGGTATAAGCTGGGATAATTTTTATGCTCATACAGATACTACCTCATTGGAAGGTTCAATTTTTGAACGAAGGGTAGCACACGGATATTTTATTATTTCAGCAGCTGCAGGACTTTTTGTAAATCCAAAGCCCGGTCCTGTGTTGGCAAATTATGGTTTAGATGAATTAAGATTTACCAAGCCTGTTTATGCAGGAGATACTATAAGTGTAAAGTTGACTGTGAAATCAAAACAGGAAAAAGAGCCAAGAGAAGGTGAAAAACTACAAGGAGTTGTAAAATGGCTTGTTGAAGTATTTAA
>JAYTXK010000304.1:0-2862 GCA_043743005.1 Ignavibacteriota bacterium | reverse complement strand
GGGTTATGAGCCCGACGAGCTACCTATTGCTCCACCCCGCGATATTGAATTACAAAATTAACTAATTATTTTATTAAAAACAAGAATTATCTATGGAATTGACAAGAGAACAAAAATTAGCATTTATAAAAGATAGACATTTGATATTAAATGCTAATGCTGGTTCAGGGAAGACTTCAGTTTTGGTTGAAAAATACTTAGATTTAATTCTAGACGCTAAAGATCCAATTTCACCTAAAGATATTGTTGCTATTACATTTACTGAAGCTTCTGCTAACGAAATGAAGGTTAGATTAATAAAAAAAATAGATAGTCTTTTAAAAGAATCATATTCTTATAATAACATTAATGAAATAAAATTAAATAGTATCAAACGAGAAATTATTTCTGCTAGAATTTCTACTATTCATAGTTTTTGTAATGGAATAATTAAAAACTACCCAATCGAATCTGATTTTTCTCCAAATTCAAGACTAATTGATGCTTACAATAAAAATAAGTTAATAGAAGAAAGCAAGGAAATTGTTTTAGAAAATATATTTAAAAATTTGAATATTAATAATTTAGATGCAAATGAAAGTTACTTAGATTTATATAATTCTCAAAATACAATTCAATTCTTATTTTTGAATGGAAATACAAATACAATAAATTCTACTTTTGAAAAAATATTTAAATATAGTTTTACTAACCTTGAAAATATAAGAAGAGATTTAAAAGAATATTATTTGGGCAATAAAATATTTGATATTTCAATAATAATTGAAAAATTTATAAAATATTGTCAAATTATTTTAGAAAATAGGGAATTGGTTTTTAAAAAAACCTGACTATAATTTAAAATTTGATAAACTTATAAATTATATTGAAAATTTTATGGTTTCAATTAATCTTACAAGTAATCTTGAAAGCAAAATTATTACTTTGAAAAGTTTTGTATTATATATTCTTCAAAGTGAATCTAAATATGGAAATGCTCATGTTAATAATGTAATATATAAGCAAAACCCAAATATTCAAAATAAAGAATTAGATACTTTATTTAAGCAACTTAGAGATTTATTTGAAAAAATAGATTTTGATGAAAAGCAGTTGAACCAACATTTCAAATTTTCATTAGCTTTTGTTGATTATGTAATTGAGGTGAAAAAAGTTTATGAAGAATCAAAAAAGGAAATGGAATATTTTGAATATGATGATTTAATTGAAAAGGTGTTTAATGTGTTTGAAGATAAAAAAAATTTGAATATTATTCAAAATGAAATAAAATATTTAATGGTAGATGAATTTCAAGATACTGATCCTAAGCAATATGATATTATATGTACTCTAATTCCAAATTTAAAAGACAATTCAATTTCTTCTAATACAAAACTATTTGTAGTAGGTGATGAAAAACAAGGAATATATGGATTTAGAAATGCAGATATAACAATATTCAAGGAAATAAAAAAGCTTATCATAAGTTCTAATTTTGATTTAGAAGCCAATAATACTTTCAATTTTAAAAATATTGAAAGTTTAACTTTGTCTGAAAATGAAACTAAAGGTGAAATATTATTAAGTGAGTCATTTAGATTAAAGCCTGCAATTTCAGGATTTGTCAATGAAATATGTAGTCCACTTTTTGATGAATTTGAAAATGATTATTCAGTTAAATATGACAAAATCATTAATGGTAGAGATAAGGAATTATTTTGCGACTTAGCTTCAAATATGCAAAGCTCTATATTTAAAAATTATATCGGTTCAGTTACTATTTTAAATACTGAATTGAATTTAAAACAGAACCAATCATTTAAATCTGAAAATATTGAAAACGAACTATTTTTTGAAAATAATATTGAAGTTATTGATGAAAATGCCAAAGTTCAAGAATTAGAATCTGTAATTCAATTAATTCATTATATGTTAAATAGTGATAAATACCTTATACCAGATAAAAATGGAGAATTAATCAAACCAACATATAAAGATATTGCTTTATTATATAGAGGTGAGTCTGAAATTAATTTATTTAGCAAATTATTTATAAAAGCAAATATACCTTTTTCAATTAATAAAAGTATTGTTGCTGCAAATTTGCAAGAAATTAATGATTTGATTTCGTATTTAAAAGTTTTGATTAATCCTCATGATGATATTAGTTTGGTTTCATTATTAAAATCTCCTTTTTTTAATTTTACTTATCTCGAAATATTGGATTTGTCATTTACTGAAGGACATTCTTATTTTAATAAGATTGGATCTTGTACAAATTTTGAAATAATCTTAAAAAGTAAATTTACAAAAGCACACAATTCCCTAAAAGAAATGTTAATTCTTTCCAAAAGATTACCAATTTATTTATTAATTAGTAGGCTTTTTGAAAAATCAAATTATTTTCAATTAATTAGTAATTTCCCAAATGCTAATCTAATAAAATCAAATCTTGAATATGTTATTGAACATGCAATTGCATTTGAAAAACGTGGATTTTCAAACTTAGAAAGCTATGTTGATGAATTAAATAATATCAAAAATGATGAGTTAGAATCAGATATAGTAAAAAAACAGTTAACAAATGATTTTCAAAACTGTGTGCAAATTTCTTCTATTCATGGTTCAAAAGGATTGGAATTCCCAATAGTAATTCTATGGAAAGCTGGAATAGCTTTAAATACTAAAGCAGATTATAGTGTTTATTCTACTGGATTAAATCAAGGAATTTGTAAAGATTTAGTAGATGAAAAACACATGAATTTAATTAAATATGTAAATAAAGATTTCAATTTTAATAAAGAAAACGAGGAGAACAAAAGACTATTATATGTAGCTATGACACGTGCTAAGGAACATTTAATTATATCGGCTAAAAGTGAG
>JAYTXK010000303.1:0-2899 GCA_043743005.1 Ignavibacteriota bacterium | reverse complement strand
GTCAGAAATTTATTAATACTTTTATTAATTGAATAGTAATCTTCTAAAATAATAAGCACTTTAAGTGGATTTTGATTTTTTAAATAATCATCAAATGTTGTAGTTTTATTTACTGGGAAAAATTGACTCATCATATCAACAAGAAATGACTCTGCAGTAACTCTTTCACTATCAAAAAGTATATTTTTATCTTTTTCTTTTTTTAAAATCGGAATTATCTTCTCAATATCTAATTCCATAGGTTCATCATCAAATTTTGACCTTAATTGAGCATTTATCAATATACTATTTAAGCTGTCAGTACCTGTAACTTCAGAAATTGATTTTAAATAATCAAATATTTCGTTGAACCAATTGTAATTATTTTGGGTTTCTCTATTTTTAAACGCACTTGTTTCATCTTTGAAATTGACAAATGTTGAAGATAAATTTGTAGCAAATTCAACTAAATAATCAATTCCGTTCCCAGAATTCATTCTAAATACAATATCAACTAATTTTTGATCTTCAATAGTATTAATCAAATCTTCAACTATTGTTGTTTTACCACTACCGGTTACACCATTTATGTAAAAGATACTTTTACTATCAATAGTTTGGTTTGACTTTTGAATTTCACGTAGAATAAATTCACTTTGTTCGATTTTATAAGGTATTAACATATTTTATTTTAATTCAAAAATAATAGATACTGATGTGCCATTTTCATTGCTTTTATAATTTACTTTGCTTGCAAGAGAATTAATAATAAAAACTCCTCTTCCATTGTCTTTTAAAAGATTTTCAGGTTTTCTTGGGTCTGGAACTTTAATTAATTCAAATCCACTACCTTCATCTTCAATAATGCACTCAATTTGGTTTTCATTAGCCATAATATTAACAATTACACTTTTCTGAGGATTTAATTTATTACCATGAATCAAAGCGTTATTAACTGCTTCAGTTAGTGAAACCATAATATTATGATAAACTTTATCATCAAAATCAATCAATTCTCTCATTTGTCTCAGCATTGGCTCAACTTCTGAAATTGATGAACTATTGCTTTTAAGTTTTTTGTGTAATATATGTTTAAGATTTTTCAAATACCTATAAAGCAATTTTAGTAGTTAAATAAATATTAGCAAGTTCTTTGCTTAATTTCCCAAAAAAATATTGAAACTCATACCAACCAGAAAGCTGAACATTGCTACCTGATTGAAATTTGAAATTAATCAAACATTCAGGACCAATTGATAATTGTTGCAAACTCTGTCCAGCACTCATATTAATTATCAAACTTTTTTGAGATTGTTTGTAATATCTAATGCCAAAACCAAAATCTGATTCACTTGAAAAATTATCAATAAGCATCAGTTTAGTAAAAACTTCAAGTTTTGCATTTTGTGGAATTTCAGAGAAATTCTCCCAGTACAAAACTCCGTTTTCAAAATAACGAACAAAAATCTTACTTTGCAAACTAATTTTATCATCAAACTTTAAACATATTGTATCTTTATAATTTATCTGTCTAAAACTATAGCTTTTAACACTACTCTTTGTATCTTCAAAATCATAAATTGTATAATTAGCAAGCACCTCAAACTGTGGTTGAGACTGCCAAATACCCGTTTTAATATTAAAATAAGGATTTAGTTTTATTACTCTGTTCCAATTATTATCTATACTTTTGCTCGACTTTAAATTTACAAAATGATTCCCTTGCAAATCAAAATTAAAACCACCTGAAAATATTTCTGAAAACTTTCGTTTAATATTAATTCTTCCAAAAGTAGAAAATTCATCTCTATCATAGTCATTTTGCTCGCTTGGAGTATCGTATTGCGATAAATAAACAAAATAATCAAAGCTAATAGTATCATAATCGGTAAGTGCATATCTAGACTTTAAATAAAGTCTTCGAATAGTATTATTATTATCCCATTGACTTTGTAAATCTCTTAATTTTTTAAAATCAACATCAGAAATATTAAATTTATTTGTCAATCTATTTTCTTCATCTCTCGATTGAAATGAAAATCCAAAATTTGATTGAAATCTATCAATTTTATAAGAAGTTTCAGTTTCAAAACCTAATTGTAAAACATTAATTTCCTTTCTAACACCAGTTTCTGTAAATTCGTTAATGTTATATTTAAATTCATTATAAACTTTTTGATTTTCAACATTCAATTTAATAATTGTGGTTAAATTACTTAATGGATTTGTAATCAAACCCACATTTGCTATGATTTTATCCTCATATTTAGTTTGACTATTGTAATCCTTGTAACTTGCAAATTCTCTAAGATAATTTCTATTTTGTATTTTATATTTTAAAGAAAGGTCAAATCCTTCATTGTAATCAAATTTTTTATTATTCTCAATCTCAGCAATTAAGTCAATATTTTTCCTTCCATCTTTTAATTCCAAGTATTCATAATTAAATGCAGGTTTAATTTTGTATCCTTCAAAATTATATATTTCATTAAGTAAATTAATTTTATACAAACTACCCATTGTTTTAACAAAATCATAAGTGTTTTCTTCAATTCCAAACATTATTTCTATTTTTTGATTAAAAACTTCAGGCAATCTAAATCCAAATAAACCATTAAGTCTTTGTAATTTGTTACTTATTATATTGTTACTAGTATTTTGAGTTAAGAATAAATTATGTGCAGTAAGTAAATCCAATTTCCCTATTAATGGTACTGAATATAAAAAATTATAAACTTCATCATCTCTATTACTTTGAGAAATTGATGAATTAAAATATTGATTGAATTTCAATTTTCCTAAATCCGTATCAAGTTTGTAATATGCTCCAAAACTAAAATTGCTTAAATTTCCCACTTTATTAAAATCTAAATTTAATAATTTTTCTTTTTCATTGGCAAATGGATTAATTTGAAAGAAA
>JAYTXK010000302.1:0-3141 GCA_043743005.1 Ignavibacteriota bacterium | reverse complement strand
ATTTGATATTGCCACTTGAAAATCATAACTCAAGGAGCTTTTTCTATTTGACCATAAAAAAGTAGAGCTATTTTTATCAATTGCTACAGTAGAAGTTTCTGGAAACAGCAACTTAATACCTTCCATCTTAGATCTAAAGTTATATACATTTGACCACAAACTATTTGCTAAGCTATTTTTACCACTTACTTTCCAATAGTAAGTTCTGAAAATGTTAAGATTATTTAATTGAAATGTGTTTGAAGTTAGATTATTTTTATCTAGTACCAAATCAGTAAAATTTGAATCAGAAGCAACCAACAAGGAATATGTGTTTGTTTTAGGTACAATATTCCATTTAAATACAACTTTTGCTGTATCCAAACTTATAGTTCCATTACTTGGCGAAATCTGGTCAGGGACACTCAAAAGAGTTGTAAAGCTATAAGTACCAGCCCAATCGCTAGTATCTCCAAGGTTACTTTTGGCTTTAATAGTCCAATAATATAATTGAGTATTTTCAAAATTACTATATGAAAAACTACTTGCACTTATATTAGAAAAACTTATTGAATTAGATAAATCAGGCATATTTGAATATTTTAATTCATAATAATTAGCACCTTGAACAGTATTCCAATTGAAAGTACCATTTAAAGCTATATTAATGGTTGAATTATCTGGGGTAATAATTGTTGGAGAACTTAGCATAGATTTAAATGTAAAACTACTTGACCAAGTACCGGCTCCATTTGATGTATTTGCTCTTACTCTCCAATAATAATTTTTATTGTAATTTAAATTTGTTATAGTAGTTGAAAGATTTGTTAAATTTAAATTACTTATTGTACTTGAAAAATCTGGATTACTTGCAATTGATATATCATAAGTAAGTGCATTGGGAACACTTGACCAAAGTAACTCAGTATTAATAGGATTTAAGTTAATTGTCAAATTTGCTGGTTTGATAAGATTTGGAGCTGGCACTACATTTGGTAAATTAATTTCCCAAATACCTCTACCATAAGTTCCAGCAATTATTTTAGATGTATGCTTTTGAACTTCTAAATCTGTTACTTTAACATAAGGTAAACCACTATTAAAATCTATCCAATTCCCATCATTATTATCACTATAAAAAACACCAACATCTGTACCACAATATACTCTTTTGTTAACTCCGTCATTAAATAAAAGCAAACAATTAACAATTACATTTGGGAAATTTCCACTAATATTAATCCAATTTGTGCCAAGGTCAGTAGAGTAATATATTTTTTTACCTGCAGTGTAACCACCTGCTCCAACCCATAATTTATTTTCATCATTTCCATCAATCGTCAAGTCTGAAATTCCAATATTATCAGGTTTTGTAATTGTAAAGAAATTAACTCCAGCATCTGTTGAAAAATTTAAAACATTATTATTTTGGTAAAATATATAATTAGAATTAGACTTAGCTATTCTTATCATATCAATATTAGTAGTTGAAACTAAATTAGTAAGTTTTGTAAAAAGTGAGCCACCATTTGTTGATTTCCATATATTTTTCATACCTATATAAATAGTGCTATTGCTTTTAGGATCTAATAGAAATGGAGTAACCCAAGCACCAGACTCAGTTATATTATCATAATTTCCATCATTATTTCCATCATTAAGTTTTTTAAATGTATTTCCACCATTTGTTGATTTGCTTATATCTCCATAATAAAGTGACCCATAAATATAGTTAGAATTAACAAAGTCAACAAGACAATCCATTCCATCTCCACCAATTGCATCAGACCAAACACTATTTTTATAGAACTTAGTCCCATTATCTTGTGCTCCACCAATTATCATAGATGGAGAAACAGTAGAAGCTCCAATTTTATAAAATTGAGTGTTTGGAAGAGTTGCACTAATATAATTCCAATTTGTGCCCAAATCTGAAGTAGAATAGACTCCACCATCATTGCCACAATATAACATTGATCCACTAAAAAACAAGTCGTGTTTATCTGCATGTACAGTTTGTTGAACTCCATTTTGATACCAAAATGTACTTATTGTCCAATTAACACCACCATCAGTTGTACGCCAATTATTAACTCCACCAACAAAAACATCATTTGCACTTGAAGGGTTAGCAGCAATACATAAATCATACCATCCTTGCCCACCAGTGCCACTACCATTGGCTTCATAACCTAGAATATTTGGACTTGTTGCTGCTTGTGTAGTAAAATTAGCACCTGCATCAGTAGATTTATAAAATCCTAAAAAGCCAGAAGAGCTATTAGAAGCAACCATATACACATAATTAGTATTTGCAGGGGTTACTGCAATTGCCAAGCGTTGGGCATTAGTAGGTACACCATTAGTAACTTCATTCCAAGTGCTGCCATCATCTGTTGATTTATAAAATTTAGTAGAACCACAAGCATACATTGCACTTGGATTACTTGGTCTTAATTCCATATCTTTAATTTTTAATGAATTTAATTTTGTCCAATTTACACCAGCATCAGATGATCGATAAATTCCATTATTAGTTCCTGCCAATAATACACTTGGGTTTGAAGAATGAATGAGCAATTTTGAAATTGTAATATAATTTGTAACACTAAATTTTAATCCAGTTTCATTCCAAGAAATACCCGCATCAGTAGATTTGAATACACCTATACTTTGAGTATTTCCACCATCAGCATCACCAGTAGCAATATACATTACATTAGTATTTTGAGGATTGATAGCAATATCAGAAACACCTGATGATTGAATTATAGATAAATTATCTGTTGCTGGATTCCATATAGCACCACCATCAGTTGATTTCCACAGACCACCAGCTGGTGTCCCAGCCCAAATAGTAGTACCATTTGTTCTAACACAATTTATTCTACCAACTCCTGCATAACCGCCAGGAGATGTATTTGGACCTAAATTTGTCCAAGAATTTGCACTCTGAATTACATTATTTTTAGTTGATTTATTTAAAAACTTCAAATATTCATTATATTGAAAAGTAGGGTCTGGGAAACTTCCATCAGACAAAACTCGACTTCTCCAAAATTCTAAATTCCTTTTAAATGGTTTCCAACCACAACCCTTTTGTTTATAATCTTTATTTGACCAATATAAATTAAATTCATTTTCAATATCTTGAAATTTAGG
>JAYTXK010000301.1:0-2828 GCA_043743005.1 Ignavibacteriota bacterium | reverse complement strand
CAAAAGTTCCTATACCTAAATTTATATCGTATCCTAAAGAAATTTTTGGTGAAATCAAAAAAGTCCTCAAATTGTCAATTTTGCCTAGTGAAATATTTCTTTCATAAGTGCCGTCATTAAAAGGAATGTTATTAGGTGAAATTATTTTTTCAATATGTTCTGAATTATCACTTATTAGTATATCAAAATTTATTCCAGCCGAAATACTAAAATTATCTAACAAAATGTATTGTTTAAGACCAGATTCTAAAGATATGTAATTTAAAACCCCAGTATATTGGAATTGAGTTGTTATATTAATATTTGGTGATTTAGGGTATGAAGTAAGAGTTTGGAAAATTCCTTTTTCATTTTTAAATTGCAAACCTGCAATCAAAGACAAATCATCTTCAACAAAATAAAGAGCATTAATCCCAAAGTTAAATCCATTTCCATTTCCACTTTCATATCCACAGCAAGGAGTGTTTTTTTCAATAAATTCAAAGCTCCCTTTATGTAAATATGAAGAATACTCACCTCCTAAACCTATAAAATATTTAGGAGTTTCAAATGGCATACGTGCTGAATTTTGCCAATCAAAATTTTGAGCATTTAATTCAAATTGTTTGGAAAATAAAATTATTAATATGATAATTGTTTTTCTAATCATATATGATAATTTGTTTATATGAATTAAATATTCCACTTTGCATTTGTAATAAGTATATACCTTTTGCTAAATTCAAATTTTGGAATTCAATATTATTTTCTCCAATAGGAATATTAGATTCTTCTTTTTGAATTAACTTAATACCATCAATTTGGTATATACAAAACTTTACATTTGTTTGAATTGGAACTTCAAAAGTACAATTCAAAGATTTACTTAAATAATTATAGTTTGAACTTAATAGATTAAAATAACCTTTCGGAACATCTCCAATTTTTTTACCTAAGCCACAAACAGAGTCTAATGAAAATAACCCTTTACTTAATATAGGCATTAGTACTTGGTTGCATAAATTATCTGCAAACATAGGGTGAGTAAGTGTTAAAAATGTAGTTTCACTATTCCCAAGGTATGTTTTAAATCTTAATATTATTAAAGTATCAGAATTTAAAAAATAAGCATCATTTTGTCTTTTTAATATTAGATGCAATCCATCTTCTTTTTTTTCTACTAAAGAACCAATTGAAAGTCCATCGCAAGAAGTATTATTTGAAATTAGAGTTTGAAAATCCAGTAAAGTAGTGTTATATAATAAAACATCTTCAAATCTATTTGCAAGTTGTGCTTTTTCCTTTTCAATTTTAATTGGAATATCAATAGTTCTTCCCGGTGCTGCTTTTGATGAATCAATTATCAAATTCGCTACAAGTTTTTCAGTACCCCTTCCTAGAAGTTTAACTCTTATAGTATCTTTTGTTGCTGTTTGGTTTGTAACTAAAATTAAAGTTGAATTATAAATCTTAAGTTCTTTTGGTTCAAACTTAATATCAATATTAACTTCTTGATTTGAATTAAGAATTGGAGAAGGGCTTTTGTAAGTAAAATTTGACAAACTATTATTTTCAATATATATATCCTTAAATTCTAAATCGTCATTACCATAATTAATTAATTTTAAATTTAAATTATTATAGCTTGGACAAGAATCACTTTTACTAACATTCCCAAAGTTCAAAGTATCAGCAGATACACTTAATTTTGCTTCAGTTGCTATTCCAGTAATAAATATTTTGATTTCTTCATCAGACTTTTGATAACCATAAATTTTTCTATTTGTAATATCAGATTTAAAACTTAAAAGTCCATCAATTTTGCCAAATGCAGTTGGCTTAATATTAAAAGTAAAAGTATCTATTTCATTTGGTTTTAAATGTTTACTACTAATTAACGAATCAATAATTTCATAAGAGTCAGTTCTTAAATTTTGATTTTTAATTGATTGATTTAATATTCCAAAATTTATATTCCCATCATTTTTAATAAAAAAAGATATATTCTCCATAGAATTAACTTTTATTTTTCCAACATTAATTATATAAGATTTTAGATTATTATCATAAATGACATCTTTATTTGAAATCATTTTTACATTTAGTTTTTGCTCAACCCCCACTCCTCTTAAAATTACTTTTGCAATATTAGTTGAATCCAAATTAGGTGGTACATTATGCTCCAAAGGATGAAAATACATTTCATAAGTAGCACTATCTTCACCCTTATTCAAAGGTAAATAAGAAAATTCAAAAGCTGGATTATCTTTTCTACTTGCTAATTCAATTGGAAAATTTTGAGGTCTATTATTTAAAATAAATTCATCATTTGTTAGCTTGGAAGTGATAAGACTAAATTTATCTTTAAATACATTTAGATTTTCATTCCAAACATTTTTAACGAACCATTTCTTGTTTATAGGCAAAATTGAGTTTACAAAAACTGAATCAAAATTCAATTCATCATCATATCCTGCAATGTAGTTATTTGTTTTTCTGGCAATTATAACAAAATTTCTCTGAATAACTGAATCAAGATTACTTGGGTTTTTGCTTTTAGTTAATTGTAATATTAGGTTTATTTGACTTTTTACATTAACCTCAGAAATTGAATACCCATTAAATTGTATGCTATCCTTTTCAAAAGAATTTGGTTTAATACTAAATAATTTATCGCTTAATACAATATAATTAGATACATCACTAGGTGAAGCTCCAATATAATAATGGTATGGAAACGAAGGATAAGGTAATAAATATATACTATCACTACCTAAATTTTCTAAAATAAATTGTGTTTTTAAAGAATCTTTAACATAGCAAATACCCATATCCACAGTATCGCTTGT
>JAYTXK010000300.1:0-2450 GCA_043743005.1 Ignavibacteriota bacterium | reverse complement strand
GTGAATGAGTTAGAGCTTTCTCCAAATAAAGAAAAATCTAATCCTAAAAAACAAATATTTGAATACGATACAATCAGAAATGATAAAGATATTAGCAATGCAAATTATAAATTAAATAGTGATTCTAAAAAATCTCAACAAATTTTTGAAATTGATTTAAACAAAGAATATAGAATATCAAGAAATATCGAATATGCTTGCTCTGAAAGTGATTGTGAAGTTGTAAAAATCAAAACTCCATCTACTCTTAAAAGAAATGATACAATTAGAATTCCTATAAATTGTATGATTAAAAAGAAAGTTGAATCTTTTTATGATACAACAATCACAAAAGGAATTGGAATGTTTGTAACTGGCTATTGGTGGCCCCTTACTTCTGAAAATTATTTGAAATTCAAAGAAAAAGGTAAAAATGGAGATCTTAAAAATTCTCAATTTATAGATTCAACTGATTACAAATATTATGATGCTGTAACTCAAAAAAATGATGAATGGTTTGAGCAATTTTATATTGGAATTGAAAATATACTTAGAAAATTTGATGATTGCTATAATAATCAAAAAATTGTAATTACAACTAATGGTTATACAGACCCTTGTAGATTAAGACAAACTGCAAATGATGAATTTACAAAATTTAGCTCTGATGGAGATATTGTATTCAATGATGTGATAGTGCCTGCTGGTACAAGTATGAAAAATCCAAAGTTGCAATTGACAACCGGTGCTGATTATAAATTAGCTATTCCAAGTCAAAATGGAAATGCAATGTTATCACTTTTAAGATCATATTTTACAAGAATGACTATTGAAGATGGTTTGAAACAAAGATTAAAAAACAAACCAGACTTATTGAAAAAATATCAAAATGTTGTCAAATACCAAATGAACTATTATGGAGTATTTGATGCTGAAACTTGTCCTAAACTTACCAAAAACATCATAGCAATGGATTTGCCAAATACTCCTGCTAACCCCGAGGCTTGTAATGACCCAAGAAGCAGAAGAGTAATGATTTATGTTAATACTGTTTCAAATAGTGAATATGAAAAAGGACTTAATTTTAATGAATGTGGGGAATTGACTAATAAAATAGCAAAGAAAGCTAAAGCCTTGATTGTAGAAGAACAAAAAGAAACAAAAGACAAAGAACCTAAATTAATTAATCTTCAAGAAAAAACAGTTTCTGAAGTATTATATAATGCACCTCCGGGAATGGGTTGCCCTGGACCTTGTTTTTGGATTGAATATGCAATTGCTAAAGATGAAGCTGATTTCAATTTAATAAAAGCTATTCTAAATAGTTTGGGAGTGAATGATGTTCGTAGAGACCCAAGATATAGCGATAAATTTATCGTTATTTCTGCAACCAATCCTGATAAAGAATTAGTGATGCAATCAGCAAAATCCTTTGAAAAAGTACTAAAAGAAAGATTAGAAGGCTTTATTGATATTAAAACAGTAAATGTAAGGATAATGCCTGAAAATTAATTAGGGGAAATAATTTTGATTTATTTTAGATTAAATGGTTTTTTACTAAAAAAATAAGAGATTCTGTCTATTATTTTACTAAAAAAAGATTTTGGAGGCAATCGTCTATGAGCAAAGAAAGCAGAATCCTCAGAATATTTTTCCTTTTCTAAAGAACGATCATAAACAAGTGTTACGTCAAAAATATAAGAATTCTCTTTTAGGACCATATCATTTTTAGAAATCTCAACATCTATATAATATCCTAAATGAAAAAGTCTAAGAGTTATAAACTTTGAATTTAATTTCTCTAAAATATTAGCTGATAATTTATTAATTTTGAGTTCAAATTTACCATTGTCATTTGTAAATATGTATCCCTTTTGTCCAACAATACTAATATGTGTGTCATAAAATGGTTCTAATGTTTCAGAATTTAATACTTTACCTCTAATTACTAAAGAAGTTTCAAAATTATTACTGTCTTTAGGTATTTGTTCTTGATTTATTTTTTGAATTTGAAAAGTAGTATCTGATTTTACATTTGCTAATGAGGGTTCATTACTAAAAAATATTTTTATAATTCCAATTGAAACAAGATACTTAGTAATGGGTTCATACCATTTAGGTATTTCTCTACCCCAATATTTAATTTGTTTTTGATTATAATTACCACAAACTGTAGTCATTGAATTTTGATGAACTTTAAGAATTTCATTCCATTTCATTTTTTCAAAATCATAAATATGCTTTTCACATTTAGCACATATTCTACCTTTTTCGCTTGGTTTCATATCTTCCCAGATTTGATCGCATTGCTTTGGCTTAGAAGGTATATAATATGGTTTTTTAGTTGTTAACATTATTTATTTATTAATTATTTCTATAATACAAATTTAGGTTTTTCATTTTATAATTTCTCATATTAATTTTAAAACTGTTAAATTTTATATGAACTACTTAAAATTTTCTACAAGTTA
>JAYTXK010000299.1:0-7273 GCA_043743005.1 Ignavibacteriota bacterium | reverse complement strand
GATTTCACTTTCGTTCCAGCATAATTTCTATTTATTCACAATAAACTTAGCAGTATTAGGTATAAGTTCAGGTTTTTTCAAACCAGCTTTGCAAGGTAGAATAGCACAATCATTAAATAAAGAAAATAGTAGCATAGGTTGGGGAATATATGTTTGGCTAATTAATCTATCGATTTTTGTGATAGGCACTCCACTGGCAAAGTATCTAAAAGAAATATCATGGCAATGGATATTCCTTGGCTCAGCTTTAGTTTTTATAGTAAATTTTATAAGTTTAATGGTAATCAAAGACGAAGATGAATTATCATTAAATATCGAATCACCTGCTTTATATCTTAAAAGAATTTGTAAAGGTATTTTTGCACCAAAAGTTTTATTATTTGTATTGCCTGTTGCAGGTTTTACTTTGATATATATGCAATTTTATGAAATTTTGCCAAACTACATATATGATTGGGTTCCAACTAATGATGTAATTAGTTATTTTAATATTAGTCAGTCTTTTATAACAAATGATATAATATTTGGTAATAGATTATCTTATGAATGGATTTATGGAATAAACACAGGTGTAATAATTTTTTTGCTTATTCCTATGGCTTTTATCTTTGCTAAAATGAATAAGATAATTTCAATTATAATTGGCTTAATCATTCTAACTATTGGGTTTGCTATTTGTGGCTATCAAGCAAATGGTTTCTTTTTAGTTGTAGGAATATTTATATACACAATAGGTGAAATGATAACTAATCCAAAACTAACTGAATATATTGCATCAATTGCACCAATAAAAGAGAAATCTCAATATTTAGGTTATCTTAGCATAGCTTGGACTATTGGATTATCCTTTGGTGGACTATTGGGTGGCTATTTGTATGGTGAGCTTGGAGAAAGAGAAGCTTTGGCAAAACAGCAATTAAGTGCATATAATATTAAGCAAGATATTAAATTAAGTGCATTTGAGCAATATGCACATAAAGTAAATAATAGTCAGCAAGTAAGTATTAAAGATGTAAATATCTTGTATATGGAAAGTAATCCATATAAATTCTATTATATATTTATTATTTTAGGATTTGTTTCGGCAATTGGTTTGATTTACTATTGGAAAAGGTATTATTATAATAATTAAACTATGAAGAAGCAAATAAACTTAAAAGAAAGTATAATTGTAAATGTACTTTTTATTAATTACTCCATTTTTATCTGACACAGTTTCTTTGATTATTCTTCCAATACTATTATAATAAAGTATGTTTATTTTAGTAATATTGCCTTTTGCATCTAAATTATATTTTTCAAGTGTATTTGTAAGCGAAACATAATAAATACTATCTCTAGTTAATACAGTATTTGAAATAGCATCTTTAATAGTTAAGCCTTCTAAGCTACCATTAGTATTATATTTATATACAAAATCTTTTTCGTAAAGAGTAGTATTATTAGAATTAGAAACTTCAGATTCTTTTAATATATTGCCTTTGCTATCATAAGTATAAGAAGTTATTCCAATAATTTTACCAGAGGTATCACTTTTTGTTAGCTTTACTAAACTTCCATTTTGAGAGCTATATACATAATTATTTAATTCAGAAATAACTTTATCACCTTTTTCATTAAAAACTGATTTTACTTCACTTTTTTCTAAATTACTATATTTAAATTCAGATTGAGAAGCAATAGTTCCTAAACTGTTAAATTCTTTGAAAACAATGAGGTTAGATTTGTAATCGAATTCTTTATAATAGACAATACTAATTTGACTAACAGTATTAATTTCCACAAGAACTTTTGTCTCAGACTTAATTATTTGAGAAGTGGAGTCTATAGGACTAACTGTATTATTGCAACTATTTAGAGTTAATGCAATACAGATTAGAGTACTAATTATAAATTTAATATTGTTTTTTGTACAATCCATAAAGTAATATACAAAATTATTTTAAATAAAACAAAAAAAGCTCATCATTTTTTTAATGACAAGCTAAAATATTTAAAATACTCATTTAAAGACTAATCTTGATCTTGAGAAATTTTTTGTTGGCGACGAGCAGCTTTAATACGAGCCATTCTTTTTTCAATTGAAGGTTTTGTAAACGCAGTACGTTTTTTGTATTCTCTTAATACACCACTTCTTTCGTATTTCTTTTTAAATCTCTTTAAGGCACGGTCAATATTCTCATTGCCTTGGATAGTAACACCAATCACACTAAACCTATTAGTTAATTATTTATAAAATTAATTCAAATTTTCAATTAGTCTCTTTTCAGCGTTCTTTTCAAATTGAACGATAATAGAGCGACCACCAGTACTTGTAACATCTTTAGCTCTAACTATCCCAACATCATCCCATTTTGCATGGTAAATTACTTCGCCAATATCATAAGAATCTTTTGGAGAATATTTTTTAGCATCTTCTCTGGTAATATGTACTACTGCTTTAGATCTATCGTTATCTTCTTCAATTGCGTCTAAATTTACAAGTTGCGAATGCCTACTTCTAGTACATCTTGCCCACTGATGTCTTCCTTTTTCAGACTCAATAGGTTCCCCTATTAATTCGTGCTTAGTCTCTTTCATCAAGAAAGGTGAGTAAAGAGTAATATACTTTGCTCTTCTTGATCTTTTTCTTACTACTGCCATGCTTTACACTCGTATTCTTAAAAATGAACGCAATTATTTTACAAAAATACGAAAAATAATTAATAAAATCAAGTTTTCCACAGATAAAAGTAATTTATTTTGATTATTAAGCCAAATCGGCTTTTATTTTAATACTAAATATAAGCATTTATGGACATTACAGGTGATTTTATAAAATTGATTTATTTTAAATAAACTTTATAAATAGTTTTTTTTTTATTACTTTTTTTACTAATTTGGTTAACTATACTATTTTATTTTGTAAATATTATTTTTAGAAATTGTTTTTAAATCAAATTTCAATTAAAATTTTTGATGTTTTAAGTAACATAGTTTATAATCTAATATATTTTATGTTAAACAAAAATATTTATACATTATGAAATTACAAAAAATATGTGTTTTGGGTGCTGGATTAGTTGGTAAAGCAATAGCAATTGATTTATCTCATAAGTACAATGTTACTTCAGTAGATAATAACAAAACTAATTTGGATATATTAAAAAGCAAACATCTAATAAATACAATCCATATTGATTTGAGCGAAACTAACAACATAACTGAAGTTGTACAAAATTTTGATTTAGTGGTAATGGCTGTACCAGGGTTTATGGGTTTCAAAACATTAGAAGCTGTAATCAATGCTGGCAAAAATGTAGTTGATATTTCATTTTTCCCAGAAGATGCATTGATATTAGATGAATTAGCAAAAGAAAAAAATGTAACTGCTGTGGTTGATTGTGGAGTTGCTCCGGGTATGGGTAATTTAATTTTAGGCTATCACTATAATAGAATGCTTGTATCAAACTACGAATGTTATGTTGCTGGATTACCATTTGAAAGAACATATCCATTCCAATATAAAGCTCCTTTTTCGCCCATAGATGTGATAGAAGAATATACTAGACCATCAAGACAAGTCATAAATAATGTAATTATGATAAAGGAAGCATTGTCCGATCCAGAATTAATTGATTTCCCGGGTGTTGGCACTCTTGAAGCATTTAATACTGATGGGCTAAGATCACTTTTATATACTGTGAAAGTAAAAGATATGAAAGAGAAAACAATGCGTTATCCAGGACATATTGAAATTATTAAACTTTTAAAGAGTATTGGACTCTTTGATGAGAATACAGTTGATTATAATGGTACTAAAATATCACCCAAAGATTTTATTTCTAAGTTTTTAATAGACAAATGGAAATTAAAACCAGATGAAAAAGAATTTACTATTATGAAAGTTGTAGTTGAAGGATTTGAAGATGGAGAGCCAAAAACATATACTTATACTGTTTATGATACTTTTGACAAATTATCAGGGTTTTCATCAATGGCTCGTACAACTGGATTCACTGCTACGGCTGTAGCCGATTTGATTTTAAGTGACAAATTAAGCAAAAAAGGAATTTTGCCTCCTGAATTAATTGGTGATGATGAAGTTGTATTTAAACATGTACTTGCTTATCAAAAGGAAAGAGGTATAGATTATATTCTCAAAATCAATTAATATTTTGGTACTTCATATACTATTTAAATAAAATTATTTTACTCTTTTATAGTAAAGATAAATTTTCCTTTTTTCGTTGTTCATTTCTATATCTATATTATCCTTATCTTTAAATTTGTAAATGATTTTTTTAGGAAATGTATTATTATCATTTTCAAAAATCAAAGTATTATCTAAAGTAGAAGTAAGTTTGAAAGATACTGGATATTTTGTTTCATCAGGTTTGATTATCAAAAAAACTTCACCTTCCATCGAAATTAATCTCATTGCTTCAATTGATGTAGTATCTTTTCTATTAGAACTAACTAATTCTAAAATGCTAGTACCTTCAATAGTATTGTCACTTACATTTTTCCATGTTTCATAAAGAGTTTTGCCACCAGTCTCCATTTGCCAAGTACCTATCAAGCTACCAGTTTCAAAAATAGAATGATAGCTATGAGTAGAATCAGCAGAAAAAGCTGATGAGTAAAATGTACAACAAACTAATATTATTAAAACTATTCTTATCATTTGATTAAAAAAAAATAAGTGAAAATTAAATTTTATTGTAATTTGATTTTTTGCCCAGATTTCAAATTATTATCTGATAAATTTTTATTTTTGATTTGAATAGATTTTACAGACAAACCAAATTTATTTGCTATTGAATATAATGTTTCTCCACTTCTAACTTTATAGAGCTTTGGTACATTATTAACTGCTTTTTCAGGTGCAGAAGATGAACCTTTGGACTCATTGTTAGGTATTTTAAGTTTTGTTCCAGAAAACAAAGTATTTCCAGAAATAGACTTAGGGTTCATTTCTTTCAAGTCTTCTTCTGAGACATCATATTTAGCAGCAATCATTGAAAGATTTTCACCTTTCATAACTTTATGAACTTTAACAGTTTTTGCAGCATAAGAGTCATTTTTCCTTGAGGTAGATTTTGTAGCTAATGTTTCGATTTTGATAATCTGACCAGTTCTTACTTTTTGTCTTTTAAGATTATTCAAATCCATAATAGCAGTTGCAGTAACACCATAATCATCAGCTATACGGCTAAGAGTTTCGTTTTTCTTAACTTTATGGCTTACAATTTTGATTTGTTCTTCTTTTTGCTTTTTAGGAGTTTTTGAAGCAATATTTTGTTTTACTTCATTTTGACCAATTATTAATTCTTGACCAGATTTTACATTCTCATTATTTTTAGTTATATCATTCAAACTTTTAATTTCATCTATTGAAAGTCCATATCTTCTTGCAATACTAAAAAGAGTTTCACCTTTTTTAACAGTATGAGTTATGTTAGAATTTTCATCTTCATTTTTAGAACTTGGCTTCGATTTTTCAGCAAGTGCTATTTTTTGATCATAATCTTCATTAATTGAATTATAAGAATCAGCGTCAATTGGAATTTTTATTTGGATTCCAATTTGCAATTTAGATTTAATATTTCTAATATCATTCATTGCAAGCAATTCATTTTTAGGAACATTATATCTATCTGCAATGATAGCTAATGTTTCTTTCTTTTTTACAATATGAGTTATCCAAGGTTGTTTTTCTTCAGCAGTTAAGCTACTAAACTTAGTAATAAAATTTTGCTTAGTACCATAAGGTATTTTTAAATTGTACTCGTTGGCATCAAGAGGAGTAATGGATCTAATAATTTCAGGGTTTAATTCTCTAATAATACTTTGATTTCCTGCGTTAGTACAAAAGTTTAGAGCTTTAATACTTGCAGGCTCCCTCAAGTTAAAAATATCATATTTGTATTCTTCTTGAAATTTCAATGTATCAGTATTTATTCCATAGGCTTTTGGATTCATTGCCATTAAAGATGTAGCAATATATTGTCCTACATAATGACTTGTTTCCTTTGGCAACATTTTGCGAATATCCCAATAGCTTGGACTTTTCAATCTACTTTGATTAATTACTTTTTGTACTTTGCCTTGACCACAATTATAAGCTGCCAATGCTAAATGCCAATCACCAAAATTATTATATAAGTCATTTAAAAATTGCATTGCAGCTCTTGTTGCTTTTTCTGGGTCACGTCTTTCATCTTTCCAAAATGAATAATCTTTATTTAGATTATAATCTCTTCCTGTTTCCATCATAAATTGCCAAAGCCCTACTGCACTCGCATGCGAAACAACAGTAGAATTTAAACCACTTTCAATCATAGAAAGATAAATAATCTCATCTGGCATATTTTCTTCTTTGATGATTCGTTTCATCATTGGGAACCATTTTGTACTACGTTCCATCCATTTTTCAAAGAACTTTCTTGCTTTGGTTTGAGATAGGTAGTTTATGTGTTTTTGTATGTACTCTTGTTCGCCTACTGGATAACTCAAAAGGCTTGTTGATGGAACTGGATTAGTTACAACTACTGCATCTCTTTGGTTTGGAGCAAGTGATTTAATATCGGGTGAATTTTCTGTAGCATTGTCTATATCTTTTGTAAATTTATCTCTAACAACTACTGCAGGTGAATTTTCGTCAAGTTCATTAAGTGAAGAGAAATTTAATTCATATAAATCAGTTATTTTTTGAACTAATGTTTTTACTTCATTGTTTTCTTCAATTTTTGGATAATTTGAAAGTTTATTTAAAATCTCGAAAGATTCATCTAATAATTTTTTTGATTCTACTTTTTCTTTTTTTAATAATAATTCTGAAGCTCTTTTACATCTTTCACTAGCTAATTCTATTGCTTTTGAAATGTTTTTATCTGAAATTTGCTTAGTAAAAGGAGTTTCGTCAAGCTCTGAAAACTCATCTGGATAGGTATTTCCACTTTTTATAACTTGAGTTGCAGGATTTGCAAGCTGACTATAAGCGTTATTAATAAAAGAAGCACCTAAAGTAAGTGTAATTCCAGCAATTATTATTATTTTTTTCATTTCCATAAACTTCATTTTTACCTCAATCTTGGTTTTAGTTTTCCACAATCGTTTCAATTTAACTCTTATTTTTTTAAGATACAAGAAAAAAATTATATCAATTTATTAATATTTCTAACTAATATGCTCTTAGTTCTATGTTATATAATAAGTTACATCTAAAATTAGAATTAGATTAATATTTATTAAACAATATTATCTAATATATAATATATTATAGACTTAA
>JAYTXK010000298.1:0-4698 GCA_043743005.1 Ignavibacteriota bacterium | reverse complement strand
TACTTCTAAATTTATTGAAATCTTTTTTTTGATCTTTTTTATATCCACCAATTATAATTAACTTCCCAGAAAAATCCTTATCAATAAGATATATCCTTAAATTTTTAGTTTTTACTTCATACTCTTTTACTAATTCCTTTTTAGGCGTTACATCTCTAAATTGTAATTTTGTTAAAGATTCTAAATTCGCTAATCTTTCCAAAATTGCGTAAATTCTTTCGATTTCCATTTTATACTTAGCTTGAACATTAGATTCAAATTTATCAAAATCACAAATTTGATTGATTTCTAATTTATAAATCTTTTGTCTACCTTTTATATCAGAGATTTCTTTTGACGAATATTCATTCATTTTAGTTTAGTTCCAACTAAACATTTAATTAATAATTACTTTCATTTTTATTATACTCTCTCAATTTCCAAACATCACGAGTTTTCTTTGGCATAAATTGTAAAAACTAATTTATAATTACTTTTTATTTAGCATCATCATATTTTATTTAAGAATAAATTTTCAAATATTAATTAAAAGAGTTTTAAATTTTTCAATTCTATTATGGCATCTTCATTTGAAGGATAATAATAAATCACTTTTTCAAACATTTCTTTTGCTTCTTCATATTTGCTCAAGTCCCTTAATGTTAATCCAGAACCAAATAAAGCATCTATGTTTTCTTTATTTACTTGCAAACAAGCAGAATAGATTTTTAATGCCCCTTCAGAATCACCCATTGAATATAATAAATCACCAGTATAACTCAATAAATGATCTAAGGTCAAAGCAATAGAGCTTTGAAATTTATAAACATTCCAAGTATCTAATATTGGTGTAATTATTTCTAAAGCCTCAGTTACTCTTCCATTCAATGAATAGATTTTTACTTTAAGATATTGAGAATCTATGTGATTTGGCAAAATCATATTTGCTATTTGCAAAATTTGTTCAGCTTCATCAAGGTTATTTTCTTCAATTAAAATCATTACAATTGAGTGATGAGCATACAAATTATATTTTGTTTTACTTAAGCCCATTTCAATTGCTTTATGATAATATTTTTTTGCTAATTCATTATTTCCTTCAATGTAACTTTTTTCTGCTAAACCTAAAATAATATAAGCATCTTGATCATCTTTTAAACTGGTATTTGCTTCTTTAGACATAGTTGTACCATATAATACATCCAATCTTGTTAGTAATTTCAAAGTAGATAATTTCCAAGTCCACTTAGTTCTTGCTCTTAATGAAGCTAATATTCCAATTGGCATTAAAGCAGTTGGATTGTTATAAATATCTCTTAAAATTTGAGTAAGGCTTTCTTCATTTGGTTCTAAGAAATATGCTTCACCAGTTAGTTCTTTGCCATCAATATTAGAACCAATAGGAGTCATAATTGAAGGAATTTGCCAACCAATTGATTCATCAACAAAATCATCAGTAGCTCCTCCACGAGTTACAACTACTGGTAAACCACTTGCCATTGCTTCAAGAGTAGGTAATGAAAATCCTTCACCTCTATAAGGACTAATAAATAAGTTACAAGATCTGTACAAATTAGCAATTTCTTCTTCAGAAATTTTTTCATCAATATATTCAATTTCAGGTGCATTTGGAGTCTTTTGAGCTTGAGCAATTAATTGTTGTGCTGTTTGTCCTCTATAAAAAGATTCACCACCCAAATCTTTAATTACTAAACATACATTATCTTGATTAGTAAATGCATTTAAGTAAGCTGCTAATAAAATATCAATACCTTTTCTGGCAATAGTACCACCAACAAATAAGAATTTCAATTTTTTGGTAGTTTTTAAATTGTATTCGTTGCCATAAGGATTAAAAAGTAAAGGATCAATTCCATTTGGAATTACTTGTACTTTATCAAAATCTACCCCTGATTCAATATATACATTCCTGCAAAAATTTGAAGGAGTCCATACTTCATCTGCTTCGTTAAATATTTCAACAAAATCTGTCCTTAATTGAGTAAATTCCCAAGGTTGCATTATAATCCATTTTGCTCCCATAGGTGCTTCATCTTTTGGAGGCCATTGATGCCTAATCCAAACATAAGGTTTTTGTGCTATTTCTTCTGGAGTTTCTTCTTTATTTCTTATATCATTAGAATAAATTGCTTCATATTTAGAATTTCCATCTGGTTCAAATTGATCATTTTCATAAGGAACTATTGTTAAGTTTGCTTGACCAGACTCAAGAATATTGGTACAATGTTCTCTATTTACCAATGCTAAAGAATGAAATACAAATTGACTTCCTTCCCAAACAATATTTAATTGAGGATTGTAATTTTCATTAGGAGACCATTTAATTTCATGTTTTGGTATATTTACTACAAAAGTCTGATCTATTTGGTCAATTTCTTCTAATTCAAAATCAAAATCGTTTCCACCACCATAAATACTCGAATCTACTGGTTCTTGCCTTGTTTGTAAATTTTTAATTTCTTCATAATCAACAGTTTCAAGAGTTAGTTTTCTAGCAAGTACTGACATATTTAAATTAATATATCCATGTTCTTGTGGAAAATCAAATTCTTTATAATCATACATTTCAAGCCCGGCTAATGACAAATGTAATCTAATTGAATGTTCATCAAATCCTATACAATGATAATCTCCTGGATTTGTTTGTCCACCAAAAATCATATAAGAAGCAACATCTGCATTCCAATCTCCCTTCATATACGCTTGCAACTGTAACTTTAGAGAAGGACACCTAATTTCAATAGTACCACCTGGTTTTAGAACTCTAGACCATTCTTTTAATACAGTATCTATTTCCCTATGTGAGAAATGTTCCAAAATATCACTTGCCAATATGTAATCTGCAGAATTTGATGGTAAATCTATTTTTTTAATATCCATAGCAATAACTTTTGGGTTGTTACTGAATAAATCAAAATTTAAAAAATCATCTTTTACATCTTTACCACATCCTAAATTTAATTTCAAAGGAATTGGCAAAACATTAGGTAGTTTACCAATAGCTTCTGAATTAGAAAATCCATAAGGTAAGTCTTGATCAAGTTTAAGTCTATTCATTTCATCAAACATATTATTTCCATTTTTTATTTCTTCTTTTTCTTCTATAATTGGAAGAATTAGACTCTTTTGAAATTCAGGCTCATTTTTTTTAATATCAAAAAACATTAAATTATAATCCGAAATTAGTTTTTTTTCGTTTCTAATTAAGGCAATATAAATATAAGAAATATGTTCTATATAATCATTAAAATTATGATGTATTTTGCAATTATTTTTCCACTTTAATATTAAATCTGGATTTATTATTACATTTCTCATTTTTATTGATAAATCAATAGGAGAATTGTAAATATATAAAGTCCCATTATAATCATCTTTTATAAAATCAGGTATTCCACCAATTTTTGCTCCTATTATAGGTAATCCATAATTCAAACACTCTACAAGTACTAATGGACCAATTTCTTCCCAAATACTTGAAATAATTACAATATCAATTTCATTTGCTATTTGTTTGAGATTACTTGTATTGTATTCACCATGAAATATTACTTTACATTTAGTTTTAATTGACGATAAAATTGATTGATACCCACTTGATACATAGCCATATATATGTATTTCTGCTTCATTAAATTCAAAATTTTGAGAAGCAAGTAGTATATTATGAACACCTTTATGTGGTAATACTCCACCCAAAAATCCAAATTTGATTGGGTTACTATTTTGAGGCTTGTTAATTTGTTCTATATTTTCTAATTTTGTTACTTGATGAACAACTGAAATTTTTTCTTCATTTCCTCCGAAATTCATCAAAAGTGTTTTTTGTTTTGAAGATACAGCAATTGTCAAATCAAATATATTATTTAGTAACTCTAATGCTTTGTTTTTTCTAAGTTTATATAATTCAGTTAATTCTTTATTTTGCTTAAATAATTCTGAATTATATTCAAAATCAATTCCTTCCCATTTTTGGAAATCATCTTTAATCATATAAAGTTTTGGATCAATCAAATGATAATTATGTGGAGTATAAATTGAAGGGATATTTAATTTTTTTCCAATTTCTGCAATTGCAAATGATAGACCTAAAAAATTGTTATAATGAATTATATCAGGTTTTAATTCTTTTAATACATTTTCAAAATGAGCCAATATAGCTTCATCACGAACTTCCCTTTCAGGATTATTAACATCTAAAAAGCTAGTTGCTCTATTAAATACTCCAAATAATTGAACACCATTATCAACTTCTTTTTCTAAGTAATAAGGAATAAAATTACTTAAATGCTTCCCTCCAGCATAAAACACTGATACTTCAAATCCTTTTTTTACTAATTCAATTGCAACAGATCTAGGAAAAGTAGTTCCACCACCACTTTCATTCCAACCAAACATTGTCAATAAAACTTTCATTTTTTTATTGTCAATTTCTTTATTTTCAATATTATCAAAAGCATTTATTTTACTTTTTAAAATATTTTGAATATATTCCTCAACATTTATTAAATCTTTAATATTAGCTTTAATAACAATTGTTGGATTGTCCAAAATATTTAATTTTCTCTTTTTGAAAAGTATTTTATTTGCTTCGTTTATTATGTCAGGTCTGTTTTGAGTATTTATGAATTTTAATACTTGAATTATAAATGCAGCTTTGTCCAAAAACTCTTTCGATATTTCAGGATTTGCAACTAA
>JAYTXK010000297.1:0-3592 GCA_043743005.1 Ignavibacteriota bacterium | reverse complement strand
CACAAATATGTATTATTGACGTATAAATTAGGAGTTTGTTGCTTAATTTAATTCTAATTCTTCAATAAATTTATTTTTAAATGGCATGTTGTTTTTTTGATTATAAAATGGTAAACCATATAAAACATAATCTTTATTTTCAAAATTCAATAGTTTATTTTTTCCTTTTTTTCCATATCTTTTAGTTATTTCATTTAAAAACTCTTGCTTCCATCCTTCTTTACTATGTTCAAATGAAGTTTGATTATCTAAAAATTGTTCTCCTTTAGGTTCAATAAATATTTGATAATATAATTCAGTTTCTTTTTGTTTTAAAAATAATAAAAAGTCTGGCTGGAATCCTTTTCCATTTTCAAAACTATAAATTGTATAAACTTCTTCATTTCTTAATAAATATATTTCTTCATATTTATCTTCCATATTCCCCATTGTTTCAACAATAAAATTAATTAAGCCTCTTTCTTCACTTGTACCATTGAATGAATCTAAAATAAACCAATTTTTATTTTTTAGTTCCTCTTCGAGTTTAGCACTCTCAGGATCTAATTCAACTAATTTTTCCTTTGCTTTATCAAAAATATCTTTGAAATTATTTGCTATAAAATCTGTACCAATGTAAGGATTTATTTGTTCTTTTAATTTATTTTCTAAATTCTTAAAAAACTTCTTTAAAATACTTAATTTTTCAGAATTAGGTATATCATCAAACCTAATATCACTCGAACAAATTATTTCAAATTTATAATCACCTATAAATTGTTTTGAAAACAAATCTTCAATTGAATTAATATTCAATTCTTTCTTTAGATTTTTAAATCTAAAGATTGATGAATCACTTGAAGAAACAATATTTAAAGCTTTTTTTATTATATGCTTTTCAAAGTCATTTAATTTTTTTTCAAGTGTGTGCAAAGTTTTTGAACCAGAATCAAATCTTTTTACATCTACTAACTTTTCATCAAGTTCAATTTCTTCTTCTTTTACATTTTTAGGTGAATAATCATAAGGAAATACTTCATTTTTAATTTCTTGTAAAGTTTGTTTTCTTCTATTTGGATTATCTGCTCTATTATTTATCCATAATTTAATTTTTTTAAAGAAATCACTTTGCTTAAAATCATCTTTTAAGTCAAATTTTTTAACAATTTTATTGTCATCAATATAACCAATACTTTTTAATTCATTTTTTAACTGACTAATATATCTACTTTCATTATCACTATGATAATATAGCTCTTCAATTACTCTTAAATCATGATCTAAATTATTATCAAATTTTCTTTTTAATTTTAGCTTATTTTCAAATTCAAATGGATAATACCTAACACCTCTACCAATCAATTGGACTTCTGATGTTGTTGAATCTGATGTTTTCGTATTGCTTCCACCTTCATTTTGTCCTTCGTAAAGCCTAACAATATCAAATAAGTTTAAAACATCCCAACCCTCATTTAACCTTTGAACAGTAAAAATAGCTGATATTTTATTATTTTTATCTTCTAAGGAATTTAATAATTTATTTTGTTCCTCTGTAGTTTTTTCAAGTGTTTTAGTTCCAGTCTTTGAGTTGGTAATAATACAATTATTTACTTGAAATGAATCTTGTAAATAAGTAATAATATCAAGTAAAGCATTATCATTTACATCAATGAATTCTTTTATTTCAATTAATCTACTTTTGCCCTTTTCATATATTTCTTTACCTAAAAACTCTTTTTTTTTGTAGTTGTTAATAAAACTAAAATCATTTGTTGAGAGATTTATAATTATATCTTTAAATTCTTCAAAATCATTTTTAGAATTTTCAATTGTCTTGCTTCTAAATAATATAACTCCCTTAAAATTTGGTAAATTATATTTTAAAGCCATTTGGGAACGATACCAATTAAAAAGCAAAGCCTGTAATATGCGTTCTTTTTTATTATAATTAGAATAAACTAAGTTTATTTCTTTTGTATAGCCAGCTTTTAAAAATTCTTTTAATTCAAATTTGAAAATAGTTTTATTTCTATATTTTGCTTTTACTGATTGCTCTCTTGGCACTGTAGCTGTAAATTCTAATAAAACATTTTCATTTATTTCTTTAGATTTTAAATCACTTTTATTTAAAATTTTATTTAAAACTGTATTTTCCCAACTCATTTCTATGTCACTTTCTTTAGCACCCTCTTTTAATTCAAGCACTAACTCCATTTGAGTTTGATTATTTTTCTTTTTTGTATCTGCATTCAAATGATGAGCTTCATCTCCTAACAACACTATCTTTTCTCTATGTAAATCTTCTAAATAAACGCTATTTTCTTTAATCCTATATACTGAATTATGAAGTGAATGAATAGTTGTAAATAGAATTTGAATATCATTTGATTCTTTGGAAAATGTATTTACTTTTTTGATATTTACAATTTTATCATTTATAATAATATTATTTTTAAATAAGTATTTGCTATGATTAGGGTTAATAAAGTTTTCTTCTGTTTTGCCAACAATATTATTTTGGTTTACAAAAAATATGAAATTTCTATAGCCTTTATCATAATAATACAAAATCAATGCAGCCATCAAAAGAGTTTTGCCTGTTCCTGTAGCCATATTAAATAAGAGGTGAGTAGCTTCATTTGTATTTTGTAATGAATTTTCTTCATCTTGATAAGCTAAGAAATATTGAAGAGCTTTTTTTTGCCAATCAAATAAATTATACTTTAAATTATCTACTATATAAGTAGGTAAGTTAATTTTCTCAATATTTCTTTTACCAACTTCACTTTCTATTTTTTCAAATAAATATTTTTCATCAAACATCATATTCATCTCTTGCCATAAAATTCTTTTGTCAATTTAATTTCATTTTCACTCAATCCAAATTTAGAGTCCTCAATTTCACTTTCATTTACATAAAGCTGATTTAAGTCTAACATTTTCAAAACCATTTCTTTTTGTTTATCTAATTGTAATTTTCTAAAATTATCTTCTTTGATGATCTTTTCTTGAAATTCTTTGAATTTTACATTATAGATAAGAAAATAAGTATTAGAAAGTTCACTTAAAATATTTTCAATTGCTTCTATTGAATCACAACTATTAATAATCTCTTTTGCTTCTTCATTCCATTTTTTTAATTCAAAATATATAAAAGAACCACCACCTTTCCAATCTACTGATTTACTTATTCCACCATTTTCACCTTTAATAACTTTTTTTAATCTTTCAACTGCTATACTTTCTATATATTCCATTTGCTCAATACCTATATATTGTCTTTTCATTTTATGTGCTACAGCTGCAGTAGAACCACTTCCTAAATGATAATCTAAAACAATGTCGTTTTCATCTGTTACCATATTTATTATTCTATATAATAATTGTTCAGGTTTCTTTCCTGCTGGAAAGCTTACACCACCTTGATTTTGAGTATTTTGAAAATCAATATCATACCAAAAATCGCAAAGCAAATTTGATAGATCCTTTTCTATTTTTTGACCAATAAATATATTTTGAAAACTATTTGAAATAGGTTGAAGCATATCATCATTTAAATATAAATTATTATTAATATTTTGTATTATATTTTTATTTTGAACAAGATTGCAAG
>JAYTXK010000296.1:0-2670 GCA_043743005.1 Ignavibacteriota bacterium | reverse complement strand
GCAGATAAAATATTAGGATTTAGAAAGTCTCTCTTTTGGGGTGGGATTATGATGATTATTGGTAGTTTTATAATTGCTGCCGATCCTCATAAGAATTTTTATATTGGAATTTGTTTTTCAATAATTGGTACTGGCTTTTTCAAACCAAACATCTCAACAATGGTCGGTGAGCTTTATGCAGAAGGTGATGCAAGAAGAGATGCTGGCTTTGGTTTGTTTTATTCTGGTATTAACATAGGTGCTTTTTTTGGTGGTTTGTTATGTGTTTATATTGGTAAATACCATTCTTGGAATATTGCCTTTTCTCTTGCAGGAATAGTAATGATTATTGGTTTATTAACCTTTATTTTTACTAAAGGAAGTTTGGGACCAATTGGCTTATCTCCACTTAAAGATATGCCTAAAAATAAAAGAATGATTTATGAAGGACTTGTTTTTCTTGGGTCTATAATTGTACTTCCAATAATTTTAAAATTAGTAACTAATACGCAATACACTGATTATTTTATGTATTTGGTAGGTCCACTTGCCTTATTATATATTTTATTTGAAATAAGAAAATTAAATGAAAGTGAAAGAAAGAAAATGTATGCAGCATTAGTGTTCATTATTTTTTCTATATTCTTTTGGGCATTTTATGAGCAAAGTGGTGGTTCATTAAGTTTGTTTGCATTATATAACTTGAAAGATACTTTTTGGGGCATATCTGGAATTGACCCAAATGTGATAAATAATACTTCTAATACTGTATTTGTTATTGCATTAAGCCCACTTATTGGATTGCTTTGGCTTTGGCTTAATAAAAGGAAAAAAGAACCAAATACAGTAGTTAAGTTTGGTTTAGGATTTCTAATTTTAGCTTTAGCTTTTTATACATTTTATTTTACAAAGTTCTTTGTTGACGCAAGTGGCAAGACCTCTTTGGAAGTATTTACTTTAGCTTATTTAATTATTACCTTTGGAGAACTTTGCCTTTCTCCAATTGGATTATCAATTATGACTAAACTTGCACCCAAAAAGCTTTGGGGAGTGATGATGGGAATGTGGTTTTTAGCAAGTGCTTATGGGCAATATGTAGCTGGAATATTAGGTGCAGGTATGAGTGTTGCAAAAGAAAATGCAAGTCTTTTGGAAAAGTTAATTTCATATACTGATGGCTATAAGTTATTAGGAATCTATGCTTTGATAGCTGGAATAATATTAATTATATTATCTCCATATATCAAAAAAATGATGCAAGAAGTAGATTAAGAATTATTATATTTAAGGGTAAATTCTATTTGCCCTTAAATAATTTGTTTTAGGAAATAATTTACATTCAAATTAACTGATATATTTATTTACTGGATATTATTTTACAAATCACCTAATTTTGGTCTGATTACAACATCTTCAATTGTTAAGTTGTTATTTAAACAATTTAAAATAACATCTTTTGTAACATTAGCAATATCACTTGCTTCTATCATTCTATATTTAAATTCTTCAAGATATTCTTTTTCCCAAATATCAGTTGAAGTTGCACCTGGATAAATATTAATTATATCAATATTATTTTTACGATTTTCTTCTCTAATCACATTCATCATTGATTTTATAGCTGATTTGCTAGCAGCATAAATAGATGAGTTCTTGAAAGTTTTTTCAGTTGCAACACTTAATATATTTATAATCATTCCTTTATTTAATTCAATAAAATCTTTAATTAATAGACTTGTTGTTACAAATACGCTTCTCAAATTTACATTTATAGTTGAATCAAATTCGCTTAAAGTTAATAGACGAAATGGCTTGAAAATGCCTATACCAGCATTATTAACCAAAATATCAATTTGTCCAAAATCCTTTTTAATATTATTGTATATTTCAATTATATTTTCAGAATTTTCAAAATCTACTTGATAATATCTAACTTGCTTATTTTTAACAAAATCAAGTCCAAAATTATTAACCAAATCACCATTATCAAATTTAGATCTACCACAAATTGCAACTTTAGCACCCTCATTTACAAGTTTAATAGCAATTTTCAATCCAATACCACGAGAAGAACCTGTAACCCATACTACTTTATTTTCTAAATTTTGAATTTTAAACATAATATTTTTGCATCTTAATAGTTAATGAATTTTGATAAGAACCATAACTGATATAACGAAAAGAATGAATACAAATTTGACTGAAAAAGAAGAGATATTAAAAAAACTATTTTTACTTCATAGGAATGGAATAAACCCTGGTCTTGAACGAACATTAAAACTGCTTGAAAAATTAGGGAATCCTCATACTAAAATCAAAACTATTCATGTTGCAGGTACAAATGGAAAGGGTTCAGTTTGCTCTGTGTGTGCTTCAATACTTAAGGAAGCAGGGTTTAAGGTAGGACTTTATACCTCACCTCATATTTTTGAATTTAATGAAAGAATTAGAATAGATGGGCTTATTATTAGTGATTCTGATTTAGTAAATTTGACGAAACCTATAATACAATTTGCCGAAGAAATAGGTGCAACTTTTTTTGAAATTACTACTGCTTTAGCTTTTGATTATTTTGAAAAAAACAAAGTAGATATTGCAGTAATTGAAACAGGATTGGGTGGAAGGTTTGATTCAACTAATGTAATTTTACCTATTATTTCTGTTATAACTCAAATCGATTTAGATCATACG
>JAYTXK010000295.1:0-4754 GCA_043743005.1 Ignavibacteriota bacterium | reverse complement strand
TTAATATGAGTTTTTGTGTATTAATAATTTTTACTATTTGAAAAAGCAAATACAAACACTTGATTTCTCCCGAATGGTCGAAATGACGAGAAAAAAAAGCGTAATTCACTGCAAAGGGTCAATCGACCCATGCAAAGATATTTGTTTAGTATTTGATAAATTAAGGAGTTGCAATTGCAGTAGAATTTCTTAAAGTCCGCCCCTTGGAAAATTGCTAAAGCAATTTGAGATGTTGTATTATTTAGGTGGGGTTCTTAATTTGCTCTTTGAAAAGCAAATACCAGTAAAATGCTGAATCAAGACACAATAGTGTCAAGTTCAGCATGACAGCCTCAATATATAGCGAATTTACTGCAAAATACTGCAAAATATTCCATAAGTCATTGATAAATAAGAAAGTGATTTTGCAGTGGATTTCTCCTTTATTGAAATGGAATTTGCTAATAGAGGGTTTTTCTTAATTTGCTCTTTGAAATTCTAATGCAAACAATTGCATAACTAATAATAATATTTCCAATTCAGTTATTAACAAAGAATTAGAAACTTTTCAACAATATTACGAATGTTATTATCTGAATAGTTTTTTTATTTATTTTTGCTTAATATTGAAAGTATAATATAATTTGATTAAATACTCGGCATAAAGATTGAATTATATTAATTTAAGTGCATTAAAATTCTAAAATAAATTGATTTTGGCTATTTTTAAACTATTAATGTGCTAAAAATAAACAATTGCTAAGATATGAACATTTGGACTGATTTTAAAGAACGAAGAGAAAATGGAAATGAGTTGGTAATGGAAACTGACTTTCTTCCTTTTAAAAGATTTTACAATTTAGATACACTTGCTTATCAAGAAGGTGCTTTAAATGAAAAAAACAAGGAATTAATCGGATTGGCTTGTTCCTTAGTTTTGAGATGTAATGATTGTGTTCTTTATCATATTGATAAATGTATTTCAACTGGTTGTTCTAAAGATGAAATCACCGAAGCAATGAATATTGCATTAGTAATTGGTGGTTCAATTGTAATTCCACATTTGAGATTTGCTTATCAAGCAATTGCTGAATATAATGAAACTATAAAATAGAATGAATATGAAAAACATTATTGATAAAAATAATTTAAAATTAAGATTAATCGAAGTCAAATCCGAACTTTTGGAAGTCTTAGAAGACTGGCACTATTTGCAACATATATTAAAGCCGAGGTTGGATTTTACTTATGATGCTATTTTTGGAGACTTAGAATTTGAATTAGATTGTAGAATTACTTTTGCAATTGATTTGGATAGGAAAATTGAAGTATTATCTTTTCGCATTAATAAAGGTGAAATAGTAAATTCAAATACTTTAAATACTGTAAATTTAATGATTGATAGAGAGAAAAAAAACCAAAGTGAAATAAAAAATAATTGGGTGACTGATACAAATAATTCAATTAGTAATGAAGAACTATCTAATCTTTATAGACAATTAGTCAAAAAGATTCATCCTGATGCTGCTGGTGATAATAATGAATTTTTACAATTTTGGGATTGTGTGCAAAGTTCATATAAGTCAGGTAATGTTGGCAGAATAAAACTTTTTCACCAAACAATATGTAAAGAAATTGTCTTTGATAATTTTAACAAAATTGAAGAAGAAAGAGCTTTGAGTAATGAAATTAGAAATATAGAATTTAATATCATTAATGAGAAAAAAAGAATTTCAAAGCTAAAAAATGAAGAACCATTTTGCTTTCAAGATAGATTTAAAGATCAGTTATGGATTGTTTCTAGAAAAAAACAAATTCAAGATAGAATCTTATATACTGATTTGAAAATCCAAAGAAATAAACGATACTTATCAAGATATGAGCAAATCGAACCATTAGTTAGTTATTTTCAGCCTAGCAAGAATTCAAATAGTTACGCATCATAAATATTTTTTTTATTTGATAATATTAGCCAATGCTAATGAAATTCTTTCACTTGCAATCATTTTAATATTTACTTTTTTTGTAAATTTTTCTGAATTTAATTTAGGTACAATTACATTTTTAAATCCTAATTTTTCAGCTTCAAGCACTCTTTGTTCAAAATTTGATACTGATCTGACTTCACCAGTAAGTCCAATTTCCCCAATTATTACTGTACTAGGAGAAATAGATTCATCTCTCAAAGAGCTAACTAATGCTGAGGCAACAGCCAAATCTACTCCTGGGTCATTGAGTGATACTCCCCCAGCTATATTTACAAAGACATCATTTTTAAAGAATCTACTTCCTAATCTTTTTTCAAGTACAGCCAAAATCATTTGTAACCTTCTCAAATCAAATCCTGTGGCAGTCCTTTGTGGTACAGCAAAACTGGTAGGAGTTACTAATGCTTGAATTTCCAATAGAATAGGTCTTGAACCTTCAATTGTTGCAGCTATTGCTACTCCTGATTCTTGTGTCTGTCTGCGAGATAAAAATATTTCAGATGGATTTTTGACTTCTTCCAATCCATTTTCATTCATATCGAAAATACCAATTTCATTTGTAGAACCATATCTATTTTTTAAAGTTCTTAAAATACGATATGAGTATGTACGTTCTCCTTCAAATTGTAAAACACAATCTACCATATGTTCTAACATTTTAGGTCCTGCAATTATACCTTCCTTTGTTACATGACCAATGATAAATATTGTTTTACCACTTTGTTTTGCAGTTTGCATTAATAGTGCAGTACACTCTCTAACTTGATTGAATGAGCCGGGAGTGGAATCTACATAATCACTATAAACAGATTGAATTGAATCAACAACTGCTATTTGACAATCAGAATTTTTAATAGTTGAAACAATCGTTTCTAAATTTGTTTCTGACATTAAATTTAAGGAATCTGGAATATTTTTAAGTCTTTCGGCTCTATGTTTAATTTGCTGCAAAGATTCTTCGCCAGTTATATATAGAGGATTATTTTTAATCAAATTCGCACACATTTGCAAAGTGAGAGTGGATTTTCCAATTCCAGGGTCACCCCCAATTAATATTAAAGAGCCCGGTACAATTCCTCCACCGAGTACTCTATCAAATTCTCCAATATTAGTTTTTATTCTAAAACCACGCTCATTGGATATTTCACCTAATGAAAATATCTCTCCTTTTCTTGCCCTGCTTGTTCTTAAATTTTTCTTTTGGTCATTAGTAGATTGTGTTTCTTCTATAAACGAGTCCCATTCCCCACATTGAGGACATTTCCCTAACCATTTTGCAGTTTTATAGTCGCAATTTTTACAATTAAAAGTTGTTTTTATTTTCATTTTTTCAATATTTGTTGATTTATTTTTACAAAATTATATTTTATTTTTGGAAATCATAACTATATTTCATAATTTCTTTTTTTTTTAATTCTAATAGAGAGTAATAATTTGAATTTACCTGATGATCCATTTATTTTAGAGCTTTTACCAGAATTTTTAGAAAGCTGGATTGATGATATGAATACAACATATAAGTCATTAATTGAAACAAAAAATGATACAGATTTGTACAGATTGGCACATACTTTGAAAGGTTCATGTTTTCAATTTGGCTTAGATGATATTGCTAAATTAGGGGTAGAATTGCAAACCATTGCAAAAGATAAAGATTTTGCAAAAGCTGCAACTTATGAAGAGCCCCTTTTATCAAAATTCAATGAATATAAAGACTTCATTGAATCTAAATTAAATCAATAATTTTAAATTTTTAAGAGAAATAAATGAAATATTTTATTTGCATATTGTTTTTAGTTTATAATATTAATCTCAAATCACAAATTAGAGTTGCAGTTTTACCTTTTAAAAATATGGATGGTAAATTAAACAAAAATATTTGGTGTTATAATTTACAAGATACAATTTCAAAAGAGTTAGTTAAAGCTGATATGGAGAGGAAATCGTATATTGTTGTTCCTCCAGATTCAGTTGAAGATGAATTAGCCAAACTAAATTTAGACCCTTCAAACCCACAATATGAATCAGATTTATGGAAAGCAGTTGCCAATCTCAAAGTTAAGAAAGTAGTTATGGGTAATTTCAATTTAAGAGGCGAAAGTAGATTTTTGATGAATGTTTATATTTATGATGCAAAAATGAAACTTGCTGATTCAAAAAATCAAATTAGAGATATATTTAAAGATGAAAAAGAACTATATACAACAATCCCAGAAATAATGAATGCAATATTACCAGGACTTATTAAAAAGTGAATCTAAAAGGTAAAAAGATAATTTTAGGAATATGTGGATCTATCTCAGCTTACAAAGCTCCACTTTTATTAAGAGAGCTAATAAAAGCTGGAGCAATAGTAAATGTTGTAATGACTGAATCAGCTAAAGAATTTGTTTCTTCTAAAGTATTATCAAATTTAAGTAGAAATCCTGTTATTTTAGATATGTTTGAAGATTCAAATCAAATTGATGGTTCTTGGCATATTTCTTTAGCACATTTATCTGATTTGATGATTATTGCTCCTTGTTCTGCAACAACATTAGGGAAATTAGCTAATGGCATATGTGATAATGCATTAATTGCATTGGCAATAGCACTTCCAAAACATATTCCATTAATTATTTCTCCTGCAATGGATACAACTATGTGGGAAAATAATGCAGTTCAAAGAAATATAACTACACTTAAAAATGACGGAATCAAAATAATAGAACCTGATTATGGTGAACTTTCTTCTGGAATTATTGGCAAAGGGCGCTTACCAGAAATTGAAACTATATTAAATAAAAT